>CASFLH010000049.1 GCA_949295505.1 uncultured Spirochaetales bacterium
AGAAAAGGGCGGAGGATCCTACCAGGATTATCACCGATGAGGATCTTGTTCATGAGATCATCCACGAAAACGGATGGGAGGCAAGAGTCTCCAGACTCGCCGGTGAGCGTGATGATTTCGATCTCTTCCGTCCTGATTTCGCCGCGAATCTGCCTGCAAAGACATATGAGACGCTTTCTGTCTATCCAGGTACCCTTGATATGCATGGCATGATGCTTAAGGGTCTATGGCCAGCGACAGTCTATCCATTCCTGCGTTTCGGGGATATGTATTTCTCCTTTGTTTCCCAGCATATCCAGACATATACGCTGAGGATACTGCAGGAGACAGCGGATCTTCCACTTCAGTACACAGAGGCGACGCTTGCCGCGCTCAAGCTCCTTTTCAGGGAAGGGGATGAAGGGGATGTGTACATATTCGATGGCAATAAGGTTGATGTTTCCATCATGTCATCTCTTATTGAGGTGAATGCCTTCACATCTCCAGAGCTTTTCCAGTCCCGTATGGTCAGGCGCAATGAGGAGTGCCATAAGAAACCGAGTGTCGGGCATAAGGCCCTGATTGTCGAGCCTGATGATTTCGAAGAGCTCAGAAGCGTAGCTCCTGATGTTTTCGCGTCCTCAGCATATTATCTCATAAAGTCTGCGGATAAGAGCGAGGCCAGAAAAAGCATCTATCGGACGATATTCGGGCAGCTGGAGATGCCAGAACCTACTGAGTACGATGCGATCATCGATCCTGATGAGATTGAGCATGATGAGGTGATTGATGAGGATGTTCTTTCCGATGATGTCACTGATGAGTATGAGTATGACAGTGAGGATGATGACGATAAGGAACGCCGCATAGAGGAGAAGGAGAAGCTCCTTGAGGAGGCTATCCCAGAAGATAACCTTGATTATGAGCGCAGCGCAGAGATTGCCAAGCTTGCTGACAAGTATGCGCTTACAAGCGATATCATCAAGCGCGATGAAGAGATGGAAGCCGAAGCCGATGAGTACGAGAAGGAGCTTGATGACGACGATTTCATCTATGATGACGAGAGCGATGCGGATGATATTTCGGATGATGATATCGATCCTGAGGCCGAGAAGATCTACGATGAGGCAGAGAAGGTCGATGAATATGCCGATGACAGCGTTCCCGATCCGGATCAGCTGACATTCCTTGATGAGCTTTTCAGCGATGATGACCTCAGGGAAGCCGACAGGATGGAAGAGGAAGAGCTTGCCGAGGAGGAAAAAGAGGATTATGCCAGATCTGAGGAAGAGGCTGAGGCATTTTCCGTTTCTGACAGTGAGAACCTGAATCCTGCTTCTATGACTGAGGCCAGTGAGGCAGCTGAGGCGGATGAATCATCTTCCTCCGATATCCAGATGGAAGAATTCCCATGTTTCGGTGATGGCAGCGGATCTCCGGTCTGCGGTTCTCAGGATGAGACGGAAGCGGAAGAGGACCTTTTCCAGGAATCTCCTGACGTGCCTGTTATGGCGGAAACGCTTGAGGAAACAGGAGCGGAGGCTGCAGAGGATGATGATCATGATGAGAGCATCCTTGAAAATGTGATGCCACCGGAATCTGCCAATTCGGAAGAGAATGAAAGCACTGAAGCGCTTTCATCTTCAGAAGAAACTGATGAAAATAAGTGTGAAGAGACTGCCATAGATAACACCGAGGAAGAAGAATGCTGTTCCGCTGCAAGCTCTGAAAGCCTGTTCGTTCAAGAGAAAGAGGAGACAGCATCCCCATCGAAGGAAAGTGAGGCTCTCTTCCAGGAAGAAGAATCCGGGCTTCATGCTGAAGGGGAGAGCATAGCCGATTCAATGGGGTCCTCCTCAGAACCAGAGACTGTGTCAGGAGAGGTTCCTCCAGAGGAGACCGAGACCACTGAATCGCTTATAGACAAAGGTCTTGTGAAGCCTGTGGAGCTTGCTGGTGGAGGCAGGGTCTTCGTAATGACAGAGAATGCTGTTTCTCTGGAAGCGGAGGATGAAGAGGAGCAGGAGCAGCCAGAGAGAGTGATGGAACTGAGCGGCATTCTGCGTGAGATAGCGGCAAAGCTTGATAGAAAAGGACCTTTCCTCAGTTTCCTTTCTTCTGCAGATGATGATATGAAGGATTATCTCGGGAAGGTCATAAGGTCCAGCTGGGAGCGTCAGCGGACGGATGGCAAGGACAAGATGTTCTCAATCTTCGATTATTCCATCTCTGTCATACTTTCTGCAGGCAGGATAAATGATTCACTGCGTCGGGAAGCGCTTCTCAACAATGCTGGCGCTGTAATGTATTCCAGGCACAAGGATGAATGGAATGCGCTGATCCTTTCCATCGATGATGATTTCGAACTCGTTGATGCCTATGAGAAAAACGTCACCCCGGAAAGCTTCTCTTCCTCTAACTGGAAAATCTGCCGCGTCATCGGCGAGCAGCTCATAGCAAGGAGCAGGTAATGGATGATGTTTTGCTTAAGAGAAGATTCGAAGCTGCCGGTCTGATTGCCGAGAAAGCTGCTTCCTATCTGCTTTCGCATGAGAATCTCCGTACTGAGATCACATCGAAGGCGGAGAATGATTATGTGACATCCGCCGATAAGGAATGCGAGCGCCTGATCATTTCCAGCATACTGGAAGCGTTCCCGTCAGATGATGTGCTGGGAGAGGAATCCGGTGACCGAGATGACAAGGCAAAGGCAAGGTGGATCATCGATCCGATTGACGGCACTGTGGATTTCATGGCCTCCTTCCCGGATTATACGATCTCTATTGCTTTCCAGGATGAGGAAGGAATAGCCTTTGGCATTGTAACAGTTCCGCGCCAGAAAGAGACATTCTCTGCATTCAGAGGGGAAGGCGCGTTCCTCAATGGGAAGAGAATCCATACGGATGAGACAATGCCGCTGGGAAAATCCCTTGCCATTCTTGTACCGCCGCACAGGCATCATGAACTTCTTCATCACTACATTGAGAAGATGGAGAAATTCTATTATGTCATTTCGGATATGCGTTCGCTTGGTTCTGCTGCCATCTCGCTGTGCTATGTGGCATCAGGGCGCTGCTCCATGTATTATGAGATAGGCCTGCACATCTATGATATCGCGGCGGGGCTCATCATACTCAGGGAAGCCGGTGGCAAGGTTGCGATGGTGGAGAAGGATGATGGCTGGATAGAGATTGCGGCTTCATCAGCTGCTGCGCACCGCGCGATGCTGGAGATTCTGGATGACTGAGGCCGTACTCTTTGATTTCGATGGTACACTTGCTGATTCCTCTGCAGGTATTTTCCATTCCGCTCTCTATACGGTGCGTCAGCTGGGGGTCTCAAGGGAATACAGCAACGAAGAACTCTGCCGTTTTGTAGGACCGCCTCTCAGGCAGTGTTTCGTTGTTGCTTTTGGCCTTGATGAGGCTCTTCTTGATGATGCTGTTGAGATTTACCGCAGGGAATATGATGAGAGAGGCCGCTTCATGATGGAGCTTTATCTCGGGATGCGCGACACGCTTGTAATGATGAAGAAAAGAGGCCTTAAACTTGCGGTCGCGTCCTTCAAGTATGAAGGTCTGGTGAGGAGCTGTCTTGAGTACCTTGGTATCCTTGACCTGTTTGACAGCGTTCATGGCTCCTCCCTTACAGAGGAGATGACAAAGGGTGATATAATCAAACTGGCGCTGGCAGATCTTAACATCAGTCCTGAGAACGCTGTGATGGTAGGGGATACTCTCTCTGATCTTGCCGGGGCGGAAGGAGCTGGTACTGGATTTATCGGGGTCTCATATGGCTTCGGGTTCCATCCCGGTGAAGTGATTGATGATTATTATATGGCATCCTCTCCGGAAGGACTTCTGAGAGCTCTGGATAGGATCAACGGAGGAAATATGATCGAGAAAGTTGAGACAAAGGCGGCACCTGCTGCCATCGGGCCATACAGCCAGGCTGTAAAGGCAAATGGAATGGTTTTCGCTTCTGGGCAGATCCCAATCAATCCTGCCACTGGTGCTATTGTGGATGGAAGCGCTGCGGATCAGGCTAAGCAGGTATTCTGCAATATCAAGGCAGTTCTGGCTGCAGCTGGTACTGACATCACGAAAGTCGTCAAAGCTACTGTTTTCCTGAAGGATATGGCTGATTTCGCTTCCGTGAATGAAGTTTACAGCGAGGCTTTCAAGGAAGCTCCTGTACTTCCTGCACGTTCAGCTGTCGCTGTTAAGACACTCCCGAAGGATGTCCAGGTAGAGATTGAGGTCATTGCGCTTGCATGAAAAATCTGCCTCATCGCGCGATGGGCAGAATCTTCTGATAATAGCGGGAAGAGAGTGAATCTTCCCGTTTTTTTCCTGCTTCATGATGGGGAAAACCCAGCGCTGCCGGGATTCCCATCACGTTTATTTCATAATCTTTCTGAAAAGTGCCTTGAAGTCCTCGATTGAGGCATCTTTCGGATTTCCAGGAGCGCAGGCATCCGCTGCGGCACTCTTCGCGAGGAAATCGAGATCCTCTTCCTTGATGGCATCAAGTTTCTCCGGGATTCCAACATCCTTTGAAAGCTGCCTTACAGCATCGATTGCAGCCTTGCGATATTCGTCCTGGGACATGGAGTCGGTGTTCTTCACACCCATTGCCCTTGCAATCTCCCTGTACTTCTCTCCAGTAGCTTCAGCGTTGAATTCCATGACAATCGGCAGCATCATGGCACAGGCGACGCCATGCGGTGTGTCGTATACGGCACCAAGGGTGTGAGCCATGGAGTGTGCGATGCCAAGACCTACGTTCGAGAATCCCATGCCTGCGATATACTGTCCGAGTGCCATGTCCTTCTTGCCTTCTGCCTCGCCATTGACTGAGGCGCGGAGAGAGCGTGCGATGATCTCAATTGCCTTGAGATGGAACATGTCAGTCATCTCCCATGCAGCCTTTGTCGTATATCCTTCTATCGCGTGAGTGAGGGCATCCATTCCTGTCGCGGCTGTGAGGCTCTTTGGCATCGTTGCCATCATGTCTGGATCCACGACGGCTACAACCGGCATGTCATGCGGATCGACACAGACGAATTTCCTCTTTCTCTGCACATCCGTGATGACGTAGTTGATCGTGACTTCCGCAGCTGTTCCTGCCGTTGTTGGCACTGCGATGATAGGTGTGCATGGCTTTTTTGTAGGTGCGGTTCCCTCGAGGCTTCTTACATCCTCGAACTCAGGGTTCGCGATGATGATTCCGATTGCCTTCGCCGTATCCATGGAACTGCCTCCGCCGATAGCGACAATGCAGTCCGTCCCGGCTTCCCTGAATGCCTTCACTCCATTCTGTACATTCTCGATGGTCGGGTTTGCCTTGATGTCCGTATACAGTGAGTAGGGTATATCCGCCTCATCAAGCACATCTGTTACTTTCTTCGTCACGCCGAACTTCACAAGATCCGGGTCAGAGCATACAAAGGCCTTCCTGAAGCCTCTTGCCTTGATTTCATTCGCTATTTCCCTGATAGCTCCGCTTCCATGATAGGATGTCTCATTGAGCATTATTCTGTTAGACATAAAATTGCCTCCATGGAGTAAAAATAGCCAGGAAAACGAAGAAGGGCAATCTCAGGGTGGCTCCGGAGTTATAGACACCATCCCTTCCTTCTGATATTCTACGGCAACGGAGGCAAGGGATGATGCAGAGTGAGAAATGCTTTTCTATGAGTGGAGACCCTTACCTTATTGTTTCTGAATGATTTGCCGGCATTGTCCGGCTTTTTTATTAAGGAGAGACCATGTCTAATGTTTTTGCATCCCGGTCACTGAATGTCATCGATGATTTCTCAATCAGTGAGCGCAGGTATTTCTTCAGGAAAGTCAAGGAACTCAAGGACGCAATCATTTCCGGCAATGAGAGCGTGATGGACAGCTTCCGCATCAATAATCCGGATTTCGGTATCTATGAAGTCTTCCTTGAGGACAGTACGAGAACGAAGGAATCGTTCAGGAATGCTGCCAACTTCCATCATGCCAAGGTGTCTGAGCTCATTTCCTCTTCATCGTCTATCAACAAAGGCGAGAGCTATGCCGATACATTCAACATGCTTTCCGGTTACCATAATTCCATCTTCATTGTCAGAAGCAAGGTTGAGGGACTGACAAAGTGGCTCTCCGAGGAATGCACGGAGTATGCCGAGCGCAATAATCTCCCATACAGACCTGCTTTCATAAACGCAGGTGATGGCAAACATGAACATCCCACCCAGGAGCTTCTGGATGAGTTCACATTCCTTGAGGATATCGGGATGAGCTTTGATTCGATACATGTCGCGCTTGTGGGTGATCTCTATCATGGCCGCACGGTCCATTCGAAAGCTGATGGACTGAGGATCTTCGATCGCGTCAAGGTCGATCTCATTGCTCCTGAAGAGCTGATGATGCCTGAGTCATATATCGAGAAGATGAAGGAGAACGGCTTCGAGGTCTCTGTTTACTCTTCGATTGAGGAGTACCTCAAGGCAGGGGAACCTGCGAAGCTCTGGTACTTCACCAGACCTCAGCTTGAGAGAATGGGTGAGAGAATCCTTCAGAAACAGGATATTCTCCGTGAGGCTATCACATTCCGCCGTGATTTCCTGCCGTATCTCAAAGAGGGCACGAAGTTCTATCATCCTCTCCCGCGCCATAAAGAGCACCCGACAATTCCGACATGGCTTGATAAGACGCCTCTCAATGCATGGGAGAGACAGGCTATCAACGGCATGTACTGCCGTATTGTGCTTCTCTCGCTGATCGGTGGCAGGATCGGTGATGATTATGTTCCTGTTCCTGGGGATCATGTGACAGACAGGCGTACCGAGGAATATATCATCCAGGTGCAGCCATCCGGGGACAAGAAGAACAAGAATTACTCGGAAGGAGTGCGCCCGATTACCGACGGCATCGTCATTGACCATATCTGCAAAGGGGACGATCCCGGCGCGATCCGCTCTCATATGCGCCTGATCTCATCCATCCTCGGGCTGGATGATGGCAAAGGCGGAGAATGGGTCTCAAGAGGGGCCGATGGACAGTATAAGGGCATCATATTCCGCCCGGGAGCTAGGCCCCTGGAGAGGAAGGATCTCAAGAGGCTGGCAGCTGTTGCCCCGCACTGCACGCTGAACATCATCAGGGATGGCAGGGTGGCTGAGAAGTACAGAACGCACATGCCACCGCGGATTTATAATTTCGATGATCTTTGCTGCCAGAACGAAGCATGCATTTCCAATCCTGTGAACGGGGAAGGAGTGCCGGCCTCATTCTACCGCACGCCTGATGGTCATTTTGCCTGCGCATACTGCGGTAGATTCCATAGCTTCAAGGAAATATGGAAAAAACGCTCATAACTGATAGAATGGAGAACAATATGAAAAGAATCGAAGAAATAACCGAATATTATGGACCGATACTGGCTAAGGGAGCTTTTGAGCTTGGGGCTATCAAGCTGTCCCCTGCCGCTCCTTTCACATGGGCTTCCGGTTATAGGATGCCTATCTACAATGACAACAGAATGTTCCTCTCATCTCCGAAATACAGGGCACTGATCCGAGATGCATTTGCGGATATGCTTGCGGCCACCGGAGAGAAGTGCGATAACATCGCTGGTACCGCAACAGCGGGAATTCCTCATGCCACAAGTCTTGCGGATATGCTTTACAAGCCGCTTTCATATGTACGTTCATCTTCAAAGGATCATGGTCTTGGTCATCAGATCGAGGGTATCAGCAAGGACGGATACAGCAAGCAGAAGGTCGTGCTCATCGAGGATCTGATCTCCACAGGTTCTTCTTCGCTCAAGGCTGTGGAGGCTATCAGGAAGGCGGATGGCGACTGCACGCTTTGCCTTGCTATCTTCACATATGGTCTGCAGGCTGCAGTGGATGCATTCGCGGCGCTTGATCCGGAATGCGTCTTCCACACCATCTTGTCGTATGACACGATGATCCAGACTGCCTGCGAGACTGGATACATCTCATCCGATGAGGCTGATGTGCTCCACGAATGGAGAGAGGATCCTTTTGGATGGGGAGAGAAGAGGGGCTGGCCCAGGGAGGTTAAAGCATGAGCTATATCGATAAGCTTCGCCAGAGTTCAAAGGAAGCGGGGAATGTCGTCTGCATGGGTCTTGATCCCGTGCTATCGGTTCTCCCTGCATCAGATGCCGCGGTGCGTGAACGCATCTCAGAGTATTTTGCTGCGATTTTCCATCGCATGAGACTCGAGGGCGTGTCGCCGGCAGCATTCAAGCCTAATATCGGGTATTACGCTTGTCTGGATAATCCCCGCGAGGAGGAGTTCCAGGGTTCTCTTGCGCTTGCTGACACCTTGGATCTTCTTGAGAACTATTTCCCTGGAGTTCCTGTAATCCTCGACAGTAAGCGTGGGGATATCGCCAGATCAAGCGGGAACTATGCTGTGGAGGCCTTTGACTGCTGGAAAGCTGATGCTGTCACCGTCTCCCCGTATATGGGAACAGATTCCGTGATGCCGTTTGCTGCGGAAGGAAAAGGCATCTATGTCCTGAACAGGACCTCCAATCCGGGTGCTGCTGATCTGCAGAATATGCTTACCCTTGATGCTGTAGATGAGAAAGAGCTCTATCCGATGTATATCGCAGTCGCGCATCTGATCTCACGCTGGGCTCAGGAGCATCCGGGCACGGGTGCTGTAGTCGGCGCGACGAGTATGAAGGAGCTGGGGGAGATTGCCGCATATTATGCAGACAGGGAAATTCCTATGCTTATCCCGGGAGTAGGTTCACAGGGCGGAAGCGGAACGGATGTAATGGCTGCCTTGAGAAACGCAGGGTATCCGGCAGAGCTTGCAAGAATCAATTCATCATCAGGCCTGACACATCCGTGGAAGAAGGGTGCCGCACCTGAGGACTGGCTTGATCAGGTAATGGCCTCTATCCATTCACTCTTTACGGAGGTTGCCCTCTGATGGATATAAATACTCTCAGGAAGAATCATCTCAGGAAAATCCCATTGCTTTCTACTGTCTCCGGTGTTGCCTCAACAAAGAAGGAACTCATAGAGCTTTTTGACAGGAAGATACCAAGCATCGATATCATCACGACCAAAAGCTTTCAGGTGAAGCCGAACCCGGGCAACAGGGAGCCTGTTGTCTGCTCGCCATCTGCAGGGAATTTCGGCAACTCAGTCGGGTTGAGGAATCCTGGCCTGGATGTGGTTCTGCCGGAGATAAGGGAAATCCGTGAGCATGGTATGAGAGCACTTCTCAATATTTCGCTTTCAGCTTCCAATCCTGAGGATTTCATCACCCTTATAAAAGCCTTCGATTCCTATGGTGACATGCTGGAGCTCAATTTCTCCTGCCCCCATGCGGCAGCGGGCTATGGGGCTTCAATCGGAAGCGATGCCACTGTCGCGGCATCGTATGTAAAGGCTATCAATGAGGCATATCCTGAGAGAAAAGCACTGCTTATCATCAAGCTGACTCCGAATGTCAGTGATATCGGAGCAATTGCTAGGGCAGTAATCGACGCGGGTGCTGATGGCATTGCCGCAATAAACACAGTCGGTCCCAGACTGTACCTTGAACCGCATTCCGGAGAGCCGATACTCAATAATAAGCTCGGAGGAAAGGGCGGAGCTTCCGGGGAATGGGTGAACGAGAGGGCTCTCGAGTGCATAAGGCAGATCCGCGAGGCAATCGGCGATGAGCCGATCATCCTCGGCATGGGTGGCGTCACGAGGCCGGATGATGTCACTGCCATGCTTGATGCAGGCGCTGACAGCGTCGGAATCGGCTCAGCTCTTTCCCGTGTGATGCCAGCCCAGTGGGAGAGCTATCTCTCGCTCATGAAGAAAGGAGGAGACGTCTCTGCTCTTCTTTCGGATGAAAACAAGCTTGTCTACACACCTCACACTGTACTCAGCAAGGAGATGCATGATGGAGGTGTCATGATCATGACGCTGTCAGGCACCATGGACTGCCAGCCAGGGGAGTTCGTCTTCATCTGGCTTCCAGGGAAGGGCGAGAAGCCGTTCTCCGTGGCTGTGAACAATCCTCTGACATTCCTCATCAAGAAGAGGGGAGAGTTTACAGAGGCTCTCCTTGACGTGAATGTTGGTGACACTGTCTATACCAGGGGACTCTATGGCAGCCCGATGGTTTATAAACCTTCTGCCAAGGCTCTTCTCATCGGAGGCGGGACGGGAGCTGCTGTACTTCCTCTTATCGGTGAGAAGCTCAGCGCTGATGGCACCGTGATGGATATCAGGGTCGGTATTGTTGCGGGAAGCAAGGGGAAGGACCCTCTTGAGGATGTCCTCTCATCATATGGCACTTACCGTTCTGTTCCAGATGACGGGAAGCCCGGACGTGTTCTTGATACAATCACGGCTGCTGATATCGAAGGTGATGTGTCTGCATACGTCGTGGGACCAGGGAAGATGATGCAGAAAGCCGCAGAGAAGCTTGAATCGCTTGGAATGGACGATAGCCGTATCTATCTTTCGATGGAGAAGAATACGATGTGCGGTATCGGCATGTGCGGTGAATGTGTCTGCGGTGGTCATCTGCCTTGCAAGGAAGGGACATTCTTCACATGGCATACGCTGAAGGAAAATGGCGCTGAATTATGATTGATCCACATGTTCATCTCAGGGATTGGAACCAGAATGCGAAGGAGACGATCCTTCATGGCATGAGCGTAGCTGCGGAGCTTGGGTTCACGCATTTGTTTGATATGCCCAACACCGCGCCTCCGTGCACGGACCGTGATACGATTCTCTCAAGGCTTGCTGATGGCGGTGCGGCTGCGGAGAAGACTGGTGTCTCATACCATCTCTATGCAGGGCTTACGAATGATGAGGAAGAGGTTAGGGAGATGGTTTCTCTCCATTCGGAGCTTTTTCCTCTTGTCATCGCTCTGAAGATGTTCGCGGGCCAATCCACGGGGAACATGGGCATCATCGGGCTGGAGAATCAGCGCAGGGTCTTCCAGACACTCTCGGAGGAGGGATACAGCGGGGTTCTGGCTGTGCACGCGGAGAAAGAGGAGCTGATGCGGCCTGATCTTTTCCGTCCAGGCTGCTGGGAATCCCATTCCCTTGCCAGGCCAGCAGAAGCGGAGACGGAGAGCGTCAGGGATCTTATTTCGCTTGCAGAGGAGACAGGTTTCCGGGGGACGCTTCATATATGTCATGTGTCAGCTGCAAATACTATCGCGCTCGTCTGCGATAAACGCAGGAGCGTTCCTTTCCGCATAACCATGGGGGCGACACCGCATCACGCGCTTCTTTCCTCAGAAGATGCGGCAGTACATGAAAGATACCTGAAGATGAACCCTCCTCTCCGGAGCAGGGAGGACAGGGATGCGGTCTTTTCAGCGCTTCTGGATGGTACAATAGACTGGGCAGAGTCCGATCATGCGCCGCATACAATCGCCGATAAGGAAAACGGTGCGTCCGGCATACCAGGGCTTGCGCAGATGATGCTGCTTGCTGCAAAGCTCAGAGAACAAGGTGCAAGCGAGGAGCGTCTTGAGGAGATTTTCGGCAAGGCAGCCGCCGCTGCTTTCGGTATCCCTGATGATTTCTCGATGCCGTCCGATCCTGCGTCTCTTTATCTGAAAGAAAGGGATGAATATCCATGGGATCCCTTTAAGGGAACTTTTCCCGGAGTGTGATCCGTATTATGCTTAACGCTATGAGAAAAATCGCAGCAATTGTCATTGTGTCACTGTTCTCGGTTGCCGCTTTGCTGGCAAATGCCATTGAAGTTGAGGATGCGGATAGCGGTGTATGGGCAATATTCATCACCGATACAGAAGCACCCGTCCCTTCTGTTGATGAGCTCATCGCTTCAGGAGTATCAATTGATCCCTCTTCCTCTGCTGTTACAGAGTATGAGACATTCGAGGATGGACTCATAAGGCTCAGCTCCGCCATCGCAGAGAAGATGGCATCGATTCTCTACGTCTGGGGGCCTGACAGCTATATGGGAGTTTACCAGTACGATGGGGCGGAAGGTAAGTATGCGATGGCGGCTTTTGTCCCTGAGGGGAAGAGAACGGCCCTTGATGCGCTTGCCTCAGGTTTCTTCGGAGGGCTCGCATATGATGAGGCTGTGATGACATTTGAAGACATGATGCAGGAGTGATTGCGCTCTCCTCGTGAACCACTTTTCCTCCTTTCTGTTGTGTGATACTATCCCCGGTGGAGGAAAAAGCTATGGATGAAGGCGGCAGTATAAACCCTTTACCTGAAAAAGCAGAATTCAGAGTCGCGGCCTTCGTCATCCTTTCCGCATGATTGTGATCTGAAGGCCCGGGGAGAGCCATATGATCACGAAGAGAACAGATTTAACCCCAAACCAGAAATATACCTGGATTGACTGCAGGGAGATTGATAAGGAGGATATCTCCATCCTCACGGATGAGTATCTCATCTCATCAGAGCTTCTTGCGGATATCATGGATGCCGACGAGCAGAGCCGTATCGAGAAAGAAGATGATTATACGGTGATCATCTGCCGTCTGCCATCCGCAGAAGAGGATGATGACAACCCGCTGGAGAGGACAACGATTCCTCTTGGCATGGTGCTTTATCCTGATAAGATCATCACAATATGCCGCGGCGACAGCGTGGTTATCGATGATTTTGCCAGAAGGCGTTTCCGCCAGTGCCCGGTAGAGACGATAGAGGGTTTCGTCATATCCATCCTTGGACGTGCAGCCCTTGTCTACATCAGGTTCCTCAAATACATCAACAGACAGAAGGACCTTGTTGAGGAGCAGCTTCATAAGTCAATCATGAACTATGAGCTGATCCAGCTTTTGCAGATACAGAAGTCCCTAGTCTATCTTACAACGGGCCTCACAGATAACGAGGTGCTGCTGGAGAAATTGCAGAAGACTCCGTATTTCCATCTCTCGACAGAGGATGAGCAGGAATTCCTTGAAGACAGCATCACAGATAACAAGCAGGCTATCGCAATGGCCAATATCTATTCGGACATCCTTACTGGCACGATGGATGCTTTCGCATCTGTCATCGGCAATAATATGAATGTCATCATGAAACGCCTGACGATCATATCGCTTTCCCTGATGTTCCCCACATTCATAACAGGTTTCTTCGGCATGAATGTCTCCATACCAGGCATGGATGGAAAATGGGCGTGGGTATTTCTCCTGGGGCTCTGCATCCTTGTTGCCGTCATTGGTTCCATCGTGATTTCTGACAGGAAGAACCGCGTGATCATGGCTGGACTTGGAGAGAAGCGTTCAAGAAGGAAGAAGAAGGAAACACGTTCACCCTCCGAGATCAAATATCTCAGGCGCAAGCAGCATACGCTGGAGGGTGAAGACTGATTATTTCAGAACTCTGACGATGTATCCTTTCAGATATTCGCTCTCAGGGAAGGAAAGACGCACAGGATGGTCCTCTCCTGCGCTGAGGGTGTGCAGTATCTGGATTTCGCAGCCGGCATCGGAAGCGGCCCAGCCGAGCATCATGCGGAAGTCTTCCCGTGTCATTGCCCCGGAGCATGAGTATGTCGCGATGATACCACCGTTCCTGATTTTCATCATTGCGACCCTGTTCAGGTCCTTGTAGGCTTTCATGGCATTTTCCAGTGCGCTTTTCGTCTTTGCCAGCTTCGGCGGATCAAGAATCATCATGTCGTATTTCCCTTCTTCAGAGGCTCTGATGAACTCAAATGCATCGGCGGCTGTTATGGAGACTTTTTCCCTTGAGCCCTCTGGCAGCGTCTTCTTGTCCTCATTGAGATGTATCTGGTACAGAAGATGACGTAGAGCGCTTTCCGACGAGTCAACGGAATCAACTGAAACAGCCCCGTTTTTCAGTGCATGCAGCGTGAAACCGCCTGTGTATGAGAAGAGGTCGAGAACCTTCCGTCCCCTGGCATAGCTTCCGGTTATTGCCCTGTTATCACGCTGGTCGCAGTAGAATCCGGATTTCTGTCCTCTCCCCGGTGCCGCTTCATACCAGATTCCATTCTCGATGAAACGTGCATTTTCCCTGTCACCGCATTCCTCAGCAGTCTCTTCTCCGTTTATGAAGCATCTGACTCTTTCTTTCAGCCCTTCGATTCCTGCGAACTGCCTATCTGTAACAGCTTCTATCAGAGAGGGGTGGAGCATCGACGAGAGCTCTGAGGCGACAACAGGAAGGAATCTATCAGCGAAACGGGATGAGATGAGCATTCTTATTTCCCTGCCATAGGTATCGGCGGCAAAGCCTGGAAGAAAATCCGCCTCCCCGTGTATCAGCCTGAATGCTGTTGTATCAGGCAGTGTGAAGAATTCCCTTCGCCTTGTGACTGATTCCCTTACAAGCTTTCTGATGAATTCCTCTCCAGTCCTGTCTTTCCGGTTCCATGACATGAGGCGCAGCTGGATGTGACTTTTCTCGTCATACCAGCCATATGCGATGAATGTGCCTGTGGCAGATACGACCTCTGCCCAGTCCGGTTCGGAGAAGGCTGGCTCCGCGGCTGCAATCGCACCGGAGAAGACCCATGGGTGATGACGGCGCATCGCCTTGTCCTTTCCTTCCTTTATCGTGATTCTGTACATGGCTGCATCGTACAGGGAGGCGCGGCTGTGTGCAAGGTACTGAAGAAATAGTACTATGGAATCATGAAAGCTGTTTTCTTCGATCTTGACGGAACGCTTCTTGATACGCTTCCTGATATCAGAAACGCAATGAATTATGCCCTCCGTGCCTACGATGGAGAGGCTGCAAGTGACAGCGAAGTGCGGCGTTATGTGGGGCGTGGCCTGCATCGCGCGCTCACGCAGGCAGCGCTGGAAAAGAAGCCCCGCGGGCTGGATGAGAATGAGTTTGAGCTGATGTTCCAGCTCATGATGGCATCATACCGCAAGCATCCTGTGGACGAGACGAGGCCTTATCCCGGGATAGAAGCGCTTCTTGGGCGACTGAAGAGTGACGGTGTCAGAATCGGTATCGTTTCCAACAAGGCTGACCAGATTGTACAGGAAATCATCGATGCGCTTCTCCCTGGCATTTTTGATTTCGTTTCCGGCGAGAAACCAGGGTTCCCTCTTAAGCCAGATCCATCATTGCTTCTTTCCGGGCTTGAAGCTGTGGGTTCATCGCCGGCGGAGGCTGTGTATGTTGGTGACAGCGAGGTTGATGCGGAGACCGGGAAGCGGGCAGGGGTGCGCACGCTCATTGTCTCCTACGGCTTCCGGACACGGGCCGAGCTTGAGAAAAACGGCGTTGAAATCGCAGCAGATGATGTGAAGGCACTGGATGAAATACTGAAGAGTATCCTCTGATGTGCTAATATAGAAAAGAAAAAAGGAGGATCATTGAATGGAATTCACTGAGAAGATGAAAGCCGATGTGCTTGCAGCGGCAAGGGAATACATAGCTTCAGAAACTGATGATGTGTTCAGCCGTGAGGTCGAGAACGCAGTCGGACTTGAAGACTGGGAGGGTCTTTACGATCGCTTCTATACATCCCTCTCTTTCGGAACGGCGGGTATGCGCGGAATGATCGGGGGAGGAACGAACAGGATCAACACATTCATGGTCAGGAAAGTGACGCAGGGCCTCGCTGATTACCTGAATGCTTCCGCTTCGGATCCGACGGTTGTCATTGCTTACGATTCAAGGCTTTTCTCTCCTGAGTTCGCGCTCTCTGCTGCAAAAGTCCTTGCTGCCAATGGCGTGAAGGTATTCCTGTACGACTCGTTGCGCCCTGTTCCGATGCTTTCCTTTGCTGTCAGGCACATGAAAGCGACAGCGGGAATTGTTGTCACAGCTTCGCATAATCCTTCGAAATACAACGGTTACAAGGTCTATTGGTCACATGGCGGCCAGGTCACGCCTCCTCATGATATCGAGATCGCAAAGCGTGCTAATGCTGTAAAGAGCGGGGATATCAAGGATGGGGACGAGATGGCCCTTCGTGCGTCCGGTCTTCTTCAGAGCGTGCCGGCAGAGGTTGATGAAGCGTATTACGCCATGGTCATGTCATCGCTGCGGCGTCCGGAGCTTATAAAGGAATCCTCAATCAAGGTGGCATATACGCCGCTTCATGGTTCTGGAAACAAGCCTGTGCGTCATATGCTTTCAGAGCTTGGCATAGAATGCCATGTCGTCAAGGAACAGGAAGAACCGGATGGAAGCTTCCCGACTGTCAAGCTTCCAAATCCTGAAAGCGCAGAGGCAATGCAGCGCGTTATCGCTCTGGGAAAGGAAATCAAGGCGGACATCGTGCTTGGTACCGATCCTGATGCGGATAGACTTGGTATCGCAATCCCGACCGATTCGTCAAAGACGGATTATCTTCTGCTGACAGGAAACCAGATAGCCACGCTTCTTGTTGATTATCTTCTCACCACTGCGCATGAGATGAAGAGAGAAGGAACGCCGTTTGTTGCAAAGAGCCTTGTCACCACGGATCTTGTACGCAAGATCACGGAGAAGAATGGCGGCGTCTGCAAGGATGTCCTTACAGGCTTCAAGTATATCGCCGAGGAAATTGAGAGGATAGAAAGGGGAGAGAATCCAGGCTCCTATTTCCTCTTCGGCTGCGAAGAGAGCTATGGCTTCCTGACAGTGACAAGCGTCCATGACAAGGATGCGGTCTCGTCTGCTGTGGCGGCTGTTGAGATGATGTGCTATTACGCTTCCCGCGGCATTACGCTGCAGCAGAGGCTTGATGCTATCTATGCCAGCTACGGTTATTCCACTGAAGTCGTATTCTCCAATGAATACGATGGTGCAGAGGGCAAGGAGAAGATGAAGTCTATCATGGCTTCCATGAGATCGCTCAAGAGCGGAGATACGCTTGTCTCAAGGACGATTGAATCTGTTGCGGACCTGATGGGCGATAATACAGGATTCCCGAAGGCAGATGTCATCATCATACGTTTCAGCTCGGGTGAGAAGCTTGTCGTGCGCCCTTCCGGTACTGAACCGAAGATCAAGTATTATCTCTTCCTTACGGAAGGACCTGATGGAAGGAAGGCTCTGGAAGAAAAGGTCGATGCCGTCAAGGCGGAGTTCATGGCCGCACTCTGATGGTTTCCTATTTCATGAGGAGAAGAGGAGGGCCGCTTGTGCTCTCCTCTCTTTCCGATGAGGATTTCAGTGCTATCTCAGCATCCTCCAGAAGCCGTATCGAGGCAGGAGGGATGCTTTCTGAGATGGAAATGCATGAGGCTGTTGTCGCCATCACGCATGAGGCACGGCTTTCTCTTCTGCGTTGGATACAGGATAAGCGGTATATCCCACGCCTTGTGTTATCTGCCGCGGTGTTCATCATTCTCTATCTTTTCTTCTCGGTTGTCATACGTGATCCGCTTCCGATAGTCGATGAGGTTGTCTTCTCGTTTATCGGATCTGCTCTGCTTTGGATTGCTCTTGCAAGATATGATGAGAGATCGTCGCTGATGAGGGGGAAGATGGCTTCTCTGGAGCTGGCGATAGAGCATTCGGAAGTGATGGTATCTCCTTTTATCGCAGAGGCTGAGGGATATTATGAGGCGCTGTATGCTTTCAGCCCCTTGGAGCTCGCCGAGATGATTGCCGATGATGATCTTCCTGTATTCTCCTGGCCTGATGATGGCCTCGCTTCTGGATTCACAGCAGCTTTTCTCATTCATCTGAAGAAGGCTGACAGCGGAATCGGGAAGACGATCCAGAGAATCGACAGCGAGAAAAACCGCGATGTGCTGGTACGCTTTCTGGTTCATCAGGTGACGATGGGCGCGCTTGATCTGCCGGATCTTGCTTTTTTCCGGGCACTGACCGGTAAAAGGATCTGACCAGAAAGCCGGGAAGTGGCGTATTCATTGTATGGAATATGCTGCTGTTATCGTCTCCGTATATCTGATGTGGTTCTACCCCTCATTCTATTCAAGACCGCTTATTGTGCTTCCTCTCCTTGCCTGTGCCACTATCATATTCGTGCTTGCAGAGCGGGATGCGCTTCCCATGATAATTGCCGCTGTTCTTTTCCTTGTCATTGCCGATGCGCTGTCTGTATCAGGGCTGCAGAGTGCTGTGGATATCCGGGATGTGCAGAGGATTTCAGGCATTGTCATCCAGGACAGCCAGCAGAAGAGGAACAGGCAGACAGGTTTCAGAATGGTTGCAGAGACAGCTATGGATGGCGGCGGCAATCTCTTTGAAGCGAGTGGAAGCATATATGTCGCTGCACCGCAGTCAGATTTCTTCTATGGCGACAGGGTAGAAGCCTGCGGTTATTTTTCCGGTTCTGTCTTCTATGCCTCGTCGGTACGTCTTGTCTCACGTCCTCTTTCTTCTTCATTGCGGCAGCGTGCTGTGATCGGGATTAAAAGGCTTTACAGGGGAGCTGGGGATGCTGGCGAGCTGGCGGCTCTGCTAGTGCTTGGTACCGGAAGTGATGGTGATTATACGCTCTCTGACTCTGCAAGGAGATCCGGGCTGATGCATGTGCTTGCCCTTTCCGGGATGCATCTGTCGATTATCGCAGCCATTCTGTCACCACCGCTTTCGTTCCTGCTAGGAAAAAGGAAGGGGGAAAGGATTCTTTTCGTCATACTGTTCCTCTTCTCGTTCCTCTCCGGCTGGAGACCTTCGCTGATGCGGGCATTCTTCTTCCGGATGTTAATGAAAATGAGGGTCGATATGAATCACGCGTTCATATTGTCGCTCCTGCTGCTCCTTCTTGTCTTTCCCTCAGCATCTGTGGATATAGGCGCGATATACAGTTTTCTTTCGCTTGGTGGCATATTCATCCTTTCCACGACGCTTGAGAGGGCACTGCGGTTCTTCATTCCCCTGCCTTATGCATTCTCTGCCTCTGTTTCAGCGTCAGGCGCGGCGCTTATCTTCTCTGTGCCGCTGACGATATGTGTTTTCGGCGGTTATCAGCTGATGTCGCTTTTCACGTCATTCCCGATTAATGCAGCCATTTCTGTCTACATGGTGGCTGCCTTGCTGGCGATTCCCTTCCCGTTCCTGCTGGATGTGCTTGAGATTCTTTATAGCCTTATCAGCATAGGTTTCCGCATCGCGGCAGAGTGCCCGGAATCGGAGGGTATCCTTCCATATGCGGTTATGGTCCTTGCATGCTTTTCCCTGATTGCGGCAAAAGAGATCTGCACTGCAGTGGCAAAGAAGTGATTCTATCTGCTATATTGCTTCCATGTGGAATCTGAATTACAGCAGCATAGCCTCAATTGAGAAGGTCCTTTCGGATCATGGGCTTGCCATGACGAAGAAGTTCGGGCAGAACTTCCTTATCGCCCCGGATGCAAGGGAGCGCATTGTGTCCCTGATCAGACCCGAGAAAGGTAGTGTGATATGGGAAATCGGGCCGGGGCTGGGAGCTATCACTCATCTGCTGCTGATGAAAGGCGCACATGTCACGGCTTTTGAGATTGATCATGGGTTTGCTGCAATACTGCGCGAAGAGGCTTTTCCTGATGAGGATTTCACGCTTGTGGAAGGGGATGCCATGGATACGCTTTTCTCTCAAGAGGCAGATTTCACAACCATTGCCGGCAACCTTCCGTATAATGTCGGATCCCAGATTATCGCAAGGCTGATTGAAAGGGGATACCTTCCGGAAACGATGGTATTCACGCTGCAGAAAGAAGTCGCGGATAGGATGGCCGCAAAGCCGGGCAGTCCCGATTATTCCTCTTTTTCCGTCCTTACACAGCTTGATTATATCAATTCAACAGCTTTTACGATCAGGGCAGGGGCTTTCTATCCGGCTCCGAATGTTGACAGCGCCGTCGTCCTGATGAAGCGTCGCGAGAAGAGCCTGGTGGAAGAGGGAGACAGATCCCTGTTCCTCGCCCTTGTCCGCGCTCTGTTCCAGCAGAGGAGGAAGACGATACGGAATAATCTCGTTTCCTCCCCATATTTCTCATCAAAGGGAAAGGACTGCATAGAGAAGGCATTCTCCGAGGCGGGACTGTCGGGGGCTGAAAGGGCGGAGACGCTTGATTTTCCTCAGCTGATTGCCTTGATGAACGCCCTGAAATGAGAAAGAGGACCTGCTGCCAGGTCCTCTCCAGTACTTCGTTTCCCTTATTTAAGCGAACCAGCCTGAGCCAGTGTGATTGCTGATGTGACGACGATGTCCTCCACCGAGCACCCTCTGGAAAGGTCTGAGACAGGCTTCGCGAATCCCTGAAGGATCGGGCCATAAGCCTCTGCTCCTGCAAGACGCTGCACAAGCTTGTAACCGATATTCCCAGCCTGAAGATCCGGGAAGATGAGCGTGTTCGCATGTCCTGCAACTGATGAGCCTTTTGCCTTGAGTGCCGCGACCTCTGGGACGATAGCAGCATCCAGCTGGAGCTCTCCATCAACTTCAAGTTCGGGACATTTCTCTTTGACAAGTGAAAGTGCTGTCGTGACCTTGTCGATAAGCTCTCCCTTTGCGGATCCCTTCGATGAGTAGGAGAGAAGGGCGACTTTAGGCTCTGTTCCGAGGAATGTGCGGCATGACGATGCTGATTCCTCCGCGATCTCTGCAAGCTGCTCCGCAGTAGGATTCGGGATTGTGGCGCAGTCGGCGAAGATGAAGGCACCATTGTAGCCATACTGTGTCTTGTCTGTGGCCATCACGAAGCAGGAGGAAGCGCTCTTGATGCCGGGCTTGCACTTGATGATTGTGAATGCGGCACGAAGCACATTCGCTGTTGTGGATTCCGCACCGGCAACCATTGCATCTGCGTATCCAAGGTGAACCATCATCGCACCCCATCTGAGTTCATCAACGATGTCCAGAAGAGCCTGCTCTTCGGTCATTCCCTTGTGCTTTCTGAGCTCATAATACTCATGTGCGAATTCTGCTTTCTTATCGGAAGCCTCCGGGTCGCTGATGCTGATTCCATCAAGCGACACGCCAAGCTCTGCAGCGTTTGCCCTGACTTTCTCCTCGTTGCCGACAAGGGTCACAGAAGATGCAAGACCTTCGTCCACGATCTTCCTAGCTGCGCGTACAGTCCTCGGCTCAAGTCCCTCTGCAAGGACAAGTTTCTTTGCAGCTTCCTTTGCAAGACCTTTCATTTTCTCAGCGAATGTCATTTATGTTTCTCCTTTGGGAATATTGATCCAGTAAGAATATTATCCCCAAACGGCAGATGAGTGAAGGGTTCTTGTGCTATCATACGCGCTATGCGCATAGAAGATTTCGAAATCAGGAAGCTTGGCAGGGATACCTGCTCAGTCGTTCAGTACAAAGGCGATGATGAGAATCTTGTCATTCCACCGGTCATCGGAAAGTACAGGCCGGTAAACATAGAACCCACGCTGCTGAGGAGAGGGAATCCGGTGCGGACGCTTTCAATCCCATCTTCGGTCGAGACGATTGACGATGGTCTTTTCCCTGCCTTGAAGAACATAGAGGCGGTCAATGTGGAGAAAGCTTCTCCTTCTTTCTCTTCTGAAGACGGTGTCCTGTATGATGGGTCCCGTTACAGCCTGCTATTCTATCCTCCGCAGCGGAAGGAAGAGAATTATACAGCTCCTTCACGTCTGGGACGTGTTGCGAGGAGCGCGTTCTGCTGCAAGGCTCACTTCAGGACATTCTCCCATCATTCCCGGCTTGAGGAATTCCAGGTTTTCCCGTCGGAGTGCCCTGAGCTTGAGGCTTTCATAAGTCTGGATGGTGACGATCACGATGGCGTTCTCATAAAGGGACGCAGGCTCCTTTTCTATCCCCCCAGGAGGAATGGACACGCATATTCAGTTCCCGATGGAATCGAGGAAATCGCAGCGAATTCCACAGAGCCATTCTTCCCGCCTTCTGTAAAGACGGTCTTCGTGCCTGCATCGCTCCGTAAAGGCCTTGAGAATGCTCTTGGCAATGCCGTGAAGGTTGATGTGGATGACCGGTCCAGGTTCTATCGTTCGGTCGATGGTGTTCTGTATTCATGGCAGCGCGTCCTTCTTGCCTATCCGGGCAGACGTGCCGAGGATGTGTATATGCCTCCATCAGGGACTGACAGAATCGGAGAAGGGGCATTCCGTAGTGCCGCAATACGCACTCTGATTCTTTCTTCCGGCGTGACGGCTATCGGGAACAGTGCCTTTGAGAACAGCGATATCTCCGTGCTTGTTATCCCGTCTTCCGTCACGGACATAGGTGTCCATGCGCTCTATGGTGCAAAGAAACTCTGCAAGGTCATTGTGGAGAAGGGCAGCGTCGGTGAGATTTTCCTTCGTGGCGAAGGACGGGATGATATGATCAGCGTCATTCCATCTCTTTTCTGATTGTTCGCCTTGTTGTATTCTTTGCCCTATGAAAGCAGCTGTATACGGACTTGGAAGATTCGGATCATTCTGGGCCGAATGCTTATATAAAGCGGGATGCGAGGTCATCGCATATTCGCGCTCTCCCCATGCTCTGCCAGAAGGTGTCTCCAGCGCCAGTGAGGAAGAAGTCCTCAATGCTCCCGTTCTTTTCTTCTGTGTCGCCATTTCGGCATTTGAAGGAGTCCTGAGGAATATCGGGGGAAAAATCGGAAAGGATACTATCGTGATGGATACCTGCTCAGTGAAGATCCTTCCCGCGAAATGGATGCATGAGTATATACCTTCGGACAGGACCATCATCGCCACGCATCCGATGTTCGGACCTGATTCAGGACGCAACGGAGTCGAGGGGCTGCCGCTGGTTATGTGCCCCGTGTCGCCTGAAGGGGAGAAATATCAGGAGATGAAGGCGTTCTTCTCATCGATGGGGCTTGATGTCCTGGAGATGAGCGCGGAGAAACATGATGAGGAAGCAGCATATTCCCAGGGTGTCACGCATTTCGTTGGGCGTACACTCAGCCAGATGGGGATGAAACCTACCCCGATAGCAACCCAGGGTTACAGGAACCTGATGACGATTGTCGAGCAGACCTGCAATGACCCGCTTCAGCTTTTCTATGATCTCCAGCGTTATAATCCATATGCGAAGGAGATGAGGCTCTCGCTGCAGGTTGCCATAGAGAAGGTCCTCAACGCCCTTAGGAGGGAAGAGGGTTGAACGTTTATATCTATACGCTTGGATGCCGTCTCAATCAGGCGGAGAGCGAGGCGATTGCAGACAGTTTCGCCAGAAACGGATTCCAGCTGACTTCTCCGGAAGAGGCGGATCTCGTGATTGTCAATTCATGCACTGTGACCCAGAAGGCAGAGCAGAAAGCAAGGCGCATGATACGCCTGTTTGCCAGAAGATCCGAGGTGATAGTCACCGGGTGCTATGCAGCAGTGGCACCAGTGGAGATCAGCGGTCTGTCAGAAAGAGTCACGGTATTCTCCCTGAAGGAGAAAGCCTCTCTGCTTTCACTGCCTCAGCATATTGCATCTGCGCTCCATTCCGGCCTTGGACTGCACGATGCAATCAGGTCCTTTTCATTCAGGAGCACCGATCCGTTTGCATTCGATGCCTCCTCTTTCCAGTATCACTCACGGTCATATCTGAAAATACAGGACGGCTGTGATAACAGTTGCGGATACTGCCGCACGACCATTGCAAGGGGGCCTTCCGTCTCGCTCCCGGCTTCAGAGGTGGTGGAACGGGCGCTGCGCCTGGAAGCTGAAGGTTTTCATGAGATCATGCTCACGGGCGTGAATCTGACGATGTATGATCATGAAGGTGATGGCCTCGGAGGACTTGTCGAGAAGCTTTTGAAAGCACTGGGCAGCGGCATGAGGATGCGACTCTCTTCCATGGAGCCGGATCATGTGGATGACCGGCTGCTCGATACGCTTGCGGATAAGAGGATGCAGCCTCATTTCCATATACCGATCCAGTCCGCTTCAGACAAAGTGCTTGAGAAGGCCGCCAGACGTTACTCCATCAGCCATGTTGATTACATCATCTCAAGGCTCCGAAGTGCGAAGGATGACCCTTTCATAGCATGCGATGTCATAGCGGGATTGCCTGGAGAGGGGGAGAAGGAGTTCATGGAAACCTATGATTTCCTTTCCTCCCACGATTTCGCAGCCATGCATGTCTTCCCGTATTCGCCGAGGCCGGGAACACCGTTATACGGAGACAGGGAGAGACCAGAGGAGAGAGTGCGTGATGAGCGCGCCGAGAGGTTGAGAAAGCTGTCGGAAGCTCAAAGCAGACGTTATGTTGAAAGACAGCTCGGCAAGACGCTTGAGGTGCTGGCCGAAAAAGATGATAGCGGCACTACAGGCAACTATCTGAAGGCAAGAATCATCCTTCCAGGTCATCGCACGCCGGTTTCCGGCATGATATATGAAGGCGCGGTGACATCCGTGGATCCTGTAACTATCAGCGTGGGACGCTAGACTCGACAGCAATGTCGGTATTGGCCGTCCTGACCACTGAGTAAGGGGGAATATCCTGAGTGATCATGGTGCCGGCATAGATTGTGCTGCCGTGTCCTATCGTGACATTTCCCAGAATGGTCGCATTGGCATATATCCAGACACCGTCCTCTATTGTCGGATGCCTTTTCTTGCCTTGTATCGCCTTTCCATGGTTCTCCACTGAGAGCGCTCCAAGTGTCACTCCATGATAGAGCTTGACGTGGTTACCGATGACAGTTGTCTCTCCGATGGAAACTCCTGTTCCGTGATCGATGAAGAAGCTTTCTCCGATACTCGCTCCCGGATGTATGTCGATACCGGTTTCTGAGTGTACTGCCTCGCTCATCATCCTCGGAAGGAGAGGTATTCCTATCCTGTGCATGAGGTGGGCTATGCGGTGCACGGCCATCGCTTTCATGTACGGGTAGCAGAGGATGACTTCATGCACGGAAAGAGCTGCGGGATCGCCTTCATATCCCGCTTCGGCATCTGTTTTCAGCAGCCTGCGGATTTCCGGCAGCTTTTCCCCGATCCTGTCAGCGTATCCGGCAGCTATGCTGCAGCATTCCTCCTCGCTCATCTCCGGATTCTCATACTGTATCGCCAGCGCCGCGGAGTCGTAGATGAGATGCATCGCGCTCTCCATCTGGTATTCAACGGTTCTTCTGAGGCTTCGCGGGTTATTTCCCTGCGGACCGGGGAAGAAGAGCTGCATCAGGGCGTTTTCCAGCGTGATGATGTCTTCCATACATGGAAGCGGGGAGTTTTTCGAGGGTGAGTCGTTTCTGTGGGTGCGGCTGAATGAATCGAGAAAGGAATCAACAAATCTGCTTGGGTCGTACATATCTGGATTATGCTTCTTCTATCCGCTTCCTGACAAGAAGAAAGCGCTGTAATGGAATATAATGAAAAAAGAAGCCATATAGTTCACGTCGCAGGATTTCATGGCGGCCGACTGAGATCATAGAAACTCCTGCCGCCTCGGGCTTGCGTCTGATGCGGTTTTTCTTGACTAAAAGATTGCTGATTATGATAATTGAGATAGAAAGAGGCACTGCCGATAGACGGCTGGCCTTAAAGTATCAGGAAAACCCGCTTACTTCTTGGGCGAATGGCGGGTTTCTTTTATGTCTCGTAGAAGAGAAAGAGAAGCTTTCGCAACCTCAAGGATCTTCAGGATAATCTCCAGAATTTCCTTCATATCGGATTCACCTCCTTCCGTCCGTAGGACTTGGGAGGAATGGTCCTCCCCACAGACGAGGAGGCCAACCGCCTACCGTTTATAGCAGTGCCATGGATAATATATCAGAAGACTTTTCATCAATCCAGTGTGCTTTCTGTTGATTTTGGGCTGATACCAATATAGACTCTGGATTATCTGGGGAGTGGGAAAATGCATAAATTTGTAATATTTTCTATTATAATCGTTCTATTATTTTCTTCTTGTGAAACTATGGATGCGCAGCTCGATAGTATTTCTTTAGGTGATTCCTATGAATATGTGGTAGAAGAATTAGGTAATCCAGATGGAATATATACCAACGAAAATGGTAACATCGTAATAGAATACTATAATTATCTAGTGGATGGATTATCTTGGGATAGAGGAGATTTCTACATAGAATTTGATAAAGATTACAAAGTTGTTGGATATGGGGCAAAAAATGTAAGAACAGGAAATAATCCTTTTTCTTATAATGTTACAACATTGATATAAGCCGGGCTTATACCCGGCCTCTCAATGACTCTCCTTCCATGAACATCTTATGTGTTATCATCTCGCTGAATCTGTCCACGATACGTTTATCCATGCCGAGCGTGTTCATCTTCTCTCTGGTAACATTTGAAGTAAAACATACCGTTTAAATAGTCCCCGAACCTTATGTTTTCCTGCGGCCCTTGGGGAAAAAGAGTTGCATCAGTGCGTTTCCCATCGTGATGATGTCTTCCAGCAGGGAGTTTTCTAGGGTGAGCCGTTTCTGTGGGTGCGGCTGAATGAATCGATGGAAGAATCAACGAATCTGCTTAGGCGTACATATCTGGGTTATGCTTCTCCTATCCGCTTCCTGACAAGAAGAAAGCGCTGTCAGGCTGTATAATGGACGCATGGAAGAAAAAGCGATGCAGAGGATGCTCCGGATGCTGAGGCGTGGCAGGATCCCGGAAGCAGAGGATCTGGGACTTGGGCGGGAAGAGTTTGTCTCACTGGTCTCACAGGCAGTTGCGGATGATCTCATCAGCGGTGTGTATATTTCGTTCTGTGACAATGAAAGCATTCATGGCCTTTTTTCTTCAGCGGTGCTGACGGACAGAGGAAGGGAATTCTGCGGAAAGAGGTGGTCACCGTTTTCCTTTGCACGAAAGAGAAAGACATGAGAAAGCCACTATTCATTCCTTCCTCCTTGCGATAATATGACGAAGCTATGCAAGAGTTCGAAAAGAAGGATTTCTCCAAGCTCCTGAAGCACGGCGCCCTGGAAGGGCACAGATGGATGAAGAATACGGATTCCACTGCTGTCAGGGTTTATGACAGGAATCTTCCCTCATTTCCTTTAACTGTAGATTTCTATGGTCCCTATGCGCTTGTTGTTGATTATTCCGATGGCGGCATGAGCGAAGAGGACAGGGTCGTTGCTGTCGATCTCATTTCCCGTTTCATGTATGTCGAGCATGACAGGATCATATGGCGTGAACGGAAAAAGAGGGAGGGAAGGGAGCAGCATGAGAAAGAGAATGAGTCGCTGCGGCTCGATGTCAGGGAAAATGGCATGCTGTTTGAGACCGAACTCAGAAGCTACGTGGATACCGGCCTATTCCTTGATCAGGCCATGACACGTCAGGAAGTGATGACGATGTCCCGCTCAATGCGTGTGCTCAATCTGTTCTCATACACTGGATCTTTCTCGGTATATGCTGCTGCAGGAGGGGCTGAAAGTGTGGTCTCCGTTGACCTCTCGAATGTCTACACGGCCTGGTGCCGGAGGAATCTTGAGAAGAACGGATTCATCGACGAAGCGAAATACATGACGGTCGCATCTGATGCCAGAAGTTATCTTTCGGCGGCCTTTGAGCGTGGTGAGCGCTATGATATAGTGATATTCGATCCTCCTGCCTTCTCGAATTCCCATAAGGCTGATGATTTCGATGTGCAGAAGGATTATCTGGAATATCTGTATCTCATCAGCAGGATACTTGTGCCCGGTGGTGTCGTGGTGTTCTCTGAGAACCTTGCAGGATTCAGTTTTGCGAAGACGCAGCTTAAACCGTTCTGGAAAACGGTGGAGATAACAGGAAATGTCCATGCACAGGGCTTCTCAATGAAGAGAAGCGGCCTGCGTGTATGGTTGCTTAAGAAGACGGCGGATATGAAGGAAATAAGAGAAAGAAGCGCCGATAAGAAGAGAAGAAGAATGGACGAAGAGAAAGCAGAGAGGCTGTCATTCGAGGATACAGCCGTGAACGAGGAGGCGAGGGAGCCTCAGAAGGAAGAGAGAAAAGCAGAGAGGGATACAAGACGCCCTTATGAAAGAAGGTCCGGAGAGAGGGACAGACGCGGTTCCTATCAGAGGCGGGATCGTGATGATAGAGGCTTCGGCGGCAGGAGAGGTGGAAGATACGATGACAGAGACCGTGCCCGCAGCTATGATCGCAGAGGCCGGGATGATGATTACAGCCGTCCTCGCTATAGTGACAGAGATCGTAATTACGACCGTCCGCGTTTCCGTGATGACTATGATCGCCGTGACAGGAGGGATGGTTATTATTCAGACAGACCTCGTTACCGTGATGATTATGAGAGACGTGAAAGACGTCCTTATGGCGATAAGGAAAGCTACAGACAGCGTGACAGCTGGCCAGGACGTCGTGATGATGACAGGGGATATTCCCGCCGTGAGCGCGACTGGGATAATGAGACAGGGCGCATGTACCGCGGAGAGCGCGGCAGATACACCGATCGCCGTGAGCCTAGATACTCTGAGAGCGGTGAGGACAGAAGACCATTCGGTGATCAGCCTCGTCGCAGGAGAAATGCTCCCAAGCCATATGGTTATGATTCATTCATGGTGACGAAGAACCGTGATACAGCTGATGTCTCCTGGCTCAGGAATACTGAGATCAGAGATGATGGTGACAAGGAGTGATTGGATGGCGTCTCTCAGCGGGACGCCTGATTTTTTGCAGCTCTTCTCACCTTCACTTCCAGTACGGTGACATAGATGATGAATATCACAAGGATGTAGAAGGGGAAGAGGCTCATCGAGAAGCTGCGTCCGATGACACCGAACAAGGCAGGCATCATTGCGCTCCCGATATAAGCCGCGCTCATTTCCAGTCCCATTATGGAGGCGGAATACTTTGTCCCGAATAACTCCGGTGTCTGCTGCAGCATTGTGGGATATACAGGGCCGAAACCCATGCCGAGAAAGAAGAACACATAGCCGGCGAATTCTTCAGGTACGATCAGCACAAGTATGATTCCCAGCAG
The DNA here is from genome assembly GCA_949295505.1 of uncultured Spirochaetales bacterium. Classification (GTDB taxonomy): domain Bacteria; phylum Spirochaetota; class Spirochaetia; order Sphaerochaetales; family Sphaerochaetaceae; genus Ornithospirochaeta. Next base: position 28,788 of record CASFLH010000049.1, read on the forward strand.
GTTTGAGGCTTGTGAGAGCCATATCATTGATCTGCTCTTTATCTTCGGTCCAATGAGTCCGGAGAGGATCCTTCCGGCTGTTATTCCCCAGAAGAGGAGTCCAGCCGCTGCGGCAGCAGAGCTCTCAGTGAAGCCTTTCGCACTGACGAGAAATGTTGAGGCCCAGAGCATTGACGACTGTTCCATCGCACAGTAGAAGAAAAACCCCATCATGGCGGTAACCGCACCTTTGCGGTGCAGGGCTTCAGAGATGGGGATGCCTTTCCTTCTTTCAGGTTTTTCCCCGCTTTCAGTGATGGGGCTTTCCCCTGCTATTTTCCATAGTGGCCGTGACAGCAGCAGTATGAGGCATATCACGCTCTGGATGCTGCCGATTGCCGCATATCCATTCCTCCATGACATGCCATGGGCGAAGAAGTAAGAGAGCAGGAACGGTCCGATCAATGTCCCGATTCCCCAGAATGCATGGAGGAAATTCATTGCTCTCACCTTGTAGTGCAGCGCGACATAGTTGTTGAGCCCGGCATCCACGGCTCCGGCTCCGATACCCAGCAGCAGCGCTGCAAGAATCAGGACAGGGAATGACTGTATCATGGAGTAGGATATGAGGGCGATGGCCGTGCATGCAACAGATATGGCGGTTATGCTCCATGTCGAAAGCCTGGCATTCGCCTTCGCGTATATCAAGCTGGCGATTGTCGTGCCGACACAGACTGTGATGGAGATGAATCCTGCGTAGGACACAGGCACGCCAAGGTCCATGTACATCATAGGCCAGGCCGCGCCAAGCATCGAGTCAGGCAGCCCCAGCGAGATGAATGCAAGGTAGATGACAATCAGAAGCAATAGTGAGAACATGGCTGAAGTCTAGCATCAAGAGAGTGGAAATACAAATCGTTATATATGATATATCCCGCCATAGAATATGAAAAATAAGCATATTGCTTGCTGGTTTTTGATTTTTATCGCCTTGTCTGCTATAATTGCGTCATGATGGGCCATGGAATGAGCATCCATAAGGAAATACTGGATGAGACAGTCAGTGCATTCTGGGATTTCTCCGATGAGGCGGAGTTCATTGTCGCCTCACGCTCTTCCATCCGTGTGATAGCCGCGGATGGCTTTCAGGCGTTCACGCTCAGAGAAGGCGAAGGTGTGTTCATCCCGCCTCGTACCATATCATCTGCTGTCGCGGCTTCCGGCAGTGCTGTCATTCACCGTATCTCTTTCCCGCTTTCCCTCATCTGGCAAGATACTGAAAGTCCTGTTTACCTCAAGTATTCCGGACCGCTTCTTTCTCTCAGAAGTGCGGTATCGCTTTCCCCTGGCGCTGCTGAGAACGCGGAAAGGGCTTATGCTGTCCTTTCCGAGAGGGATTACTGCTATGAGCTTGAAGCACGCAATTTGATCGTATCCGTCCTTATTGCGATTCTTCGTGAAACGGAAGGATCCGCGCCGCAAGAGGGCATATTCAGGAACGAGAGGATGCTGGGGATGATGACATACATCAAAGAGCATTACAGCGAGAGCATCTCGCTTCATGATATCGCAGCCGCTGGCAGTGTCTCTGAGCGTGAGTGCCTGCGGACATTCAGGAAGCTTCTGGGAACATCTCCTGTGCAGTATCTTATCTCATACAGGCTGTCGGAGAGCGTCAGGCTTCTGGAAAGCACGGAACTGCAGATTGCGGAAATCTCGTACAGGACAGGGTTCGAGAGTCCCTCGCATTTCTCACGTTCCTTCAGGGCGTTTTATGGTTTTTCTCCTTCTCAGTGGCGCCGCCGGCTCCTCTGACAGGCCAAGGAAGCGCAGCATGTTCTTTTCTCCGATGGTCTCTATTTCCTCATCCGTGAAGGGGGAGTGCTCGAAGATGGAGAAATACTCCGTGTATGATTCCACTTTGAGAAGATTGACGGAGAAATCAGAGCCAAAAAGTATTCTTCCCATGATTCTTTCCCTCATGCCGCTCTCCAGCGATGAGAGATAAGCCTTGAGCTCCTGGTAGAACTCAGGAGAAGAGCCGGAGAAGGAGAGATCTGCGTAGACGTTATCGAAATCCATCATCAGCGAGATAATCGAATAGAACCAGGGACTGTCTGGATGATGGCGAAGCCTTGCGGCAATGCTCTGCACATTGCTTCTGGATGTCAGTGCGTATTGTTTCCCGAAATGGGCGAAATCCACGATCAGGTCTGGATAGTTCTCAAGTACCGTCCTCCATGCTGCGGGGTCAGTATTCGCCCATGCCTCCTCTGCCGACACGCCTCTGAACCCCTGGTCATCCGCATGTGTGATGATAGGTATCCTGTTCGATTCGCAGAATGAATAGAGCGCCCGATGCTTTTCCAGGGTCTCCCTGTCATTCGGCCAGGGCCTGAAGCCAAGGGGAGGATATACCTTGATCCCATAGCATGGCTTTGAGGGAATCTCGTTGATTTTATGGAATCTGTGCGATGTGTTGATGTATCTGCTGCATAGTGACTCCATGTCCTTCATGGAGTGGAGTCTCGGGTCGATGCCCAGGAAGGGATAGAAATCGAAAAGCCCGTCCGGATGACGCTTAATATATGTTCTGATACCTTCAAGCGTCGCTTCAAGGTATGGGGTGATTCTGTCTTCTGCCGGTATCTTGTAATATACTTTCTCCAATGTCCTGCTGTCCTGAGAGAAATCGATGAGAAGCGGGATCATCAGGATCCTCTCGGCTTTCATTGTCCTTATATGGAAAGAGCCGTCGTGGATATAGGGCAGGAGAGGGGCATAGTCCTTCTTGCGCTGCGATGTGTAGCGGCCCTCAAGGTCATCCTCCATCATCACGAATGTATCCCCGATGGGCTGTGAGAATGCTGAGAGGGCATTTGTCAGTGTGCTGAGAATGGCATTGCCCTTGATCATCTGCGGTGTGATTATATAATCCGGGGCTGCGTTGGCTGAGAGTATGCCGGTTGCGGAATCGTAGAATGAGCTGAGGTACGATGCGAAATTCGGCTCATTCATAGTCATCACATGGAAATGGCAATCAGAAAAATACTTCACACCTGAATATTACTTCATTCTGCGGATGAAAGACAGAGGCGCTGTTTCCAGCGCCCCGTGAATCATATTCCCATCTTCATCTTCATCTTTGACCAGGAATCCTTCAGCGTGACTGTCCTGTTGAACACAAGGTGCTCGGGAGATGAATCCCTGCTATCCGCCATGTAGTAGCCATTGCGGATGAACTGAAGGTACTCGCCAGGCTTTGCCGTCGCGGCCTCTTCCTCGATGATGGCCTCCGGGATGACAATGAGGGAATCCGGATTGAGGTCATCAAGGTAATTACCTGTCGCGGCTCCGGGGTTCTCGGCTTTGAAGAGCTTGTCATACTGCCTTACCTCAGCCTTGATTGAATGTTCTGCCGAAACCCAGTGGCTGGTGCCCTTGACCTTTCTGCCATCGGCTGTCGTGCCACCTTTCGACTCGGGATCGTAAGTGCAGTGCACGGCGGTTATGTTCCCATTCTCGTCCTTGTCGACAGAGACAGCTGTCACATAATACGCATGCTTGAGCCTGATCTCATTGCCAGGATAGAGCCTGTGATATCCCTTCACCGGCACTTCCATGAAGTCTTCCCTCTCTATGAAGAGCTCTCTAGTGAAAGCCACCTTGTGAGTTCCCATTGATGGGTCCTCAGGATTGTTCTCAGCCTCAAAGTACTCGACCTGTCCTTCCGGATAGTTGTCGATGATGATCTTCAGAGGATCGAGGACAGCCATTAGTCTCTTCGCCCTCTTGTTCAGGTCCTCTCGGACACAGAACTCCATCAGCGAATAGTCGACGACGGACTCAACCTTCGCAACTCCCACGCGCTGCACGAAATCCTTCATCGCCTCTGGTGAGTATCCTCTTCTGCGTACACCGGCGATGGTGGGCATTCTCGGATCATCCCATCCGGAGACATAGTTGTTGTTCACGAGATAGAGCAGCTTGCGCTTAGACATCAGGAGGTAATTGATGTTCAGTCTCGCAAACTCATACTGATGCGGAGCATGCTCGATGCCATCTATCGATGTTGCCCAGTCATAGGCTGGCCTGTGATCCTCGAACTCAAGGGTGCAGATCGAATGTGTTATTCCCTCAATGGCATCGGAGATGGGGTGGGTATAGTCGTACATCGGGTAGATGCACCATTTCCTGCCCGTGCGCGGATGCTCGGCATATTTGATTCTGTAGAGTGCGGGGTCGCGCATGTTGATATTAGGGCTTGCCATATCGATCTTTGCACGCAGAGTATACGCGCCTTCCGGGAACTCTCCGTTCTTCATCCTCATGAAAAGATCAAGATTCTCTTCAATCGGCCTGTCCCTGTCGGGTGAGTTCTTGCCAGGCTCCGTGAGTGTTCCACGGTATTCCTTCATCTGTTCCGGAGTAAGTGAATCGACGTATGCTTTCCCTTCCTTGATCAGTCTTACTGCGATATCAAAAAGCTGGTCATAGTAGTCTGAGGCATAGTATGTCTTCTCGCCCCAGTCGAAACCGAGCCAGTGTATGCAGTCCTTGATGGAGTCGATGTATTCCTGCTCTTCCTTTGCCGGGTTTGTGTCATCAAGCCTCAGATGGCATGTACCACCGTATTTCTCAGCAAGCCCGAAATTGATGCATATTGCCTTGATATGTCCGATATGAAGATATCCATTCGGCTCCGGCGGGAAGCGTGTGATGATCTTGTTGTCAGGCACCCTTCCTGCTTTGAGGTCGTCCTCGATGATCTTCTCAATGAAATTGAGGGGTCGATCTTCCTTGTTTTCCATTGTCACCTTCCTTCAGGTCTTCCATAGGACCCTTTAGAGATGGTGGAAGTCTATCATAAAAAAGACGATTTAGAATACCTCGAGCGATACATCTCCTTCACCTTTGACGGCAAGACCGAAGGAAGCGGAGCTCTGGAATGCCTCTTTTTCGATTGAGAGGATCTTCCCTCCTTCCGCATTGAGGAATGCAAGACGGCTGCCATTCTTCACCAGTTTGATGCTGCTGTGTCCTGGAGAGGGGATCTCGGTCCTGACGCCGCCGAATGAGATTGTTATCCGCTCGTTGCCGAAGACGATGTATTCATCGGGAGTGTGGAGAAGCACGAAAGCGCTTCTGGCAGAAGATGATTGCGAGAGCATGATTTCCCCTTCTTTTCCTAGAAGGAAGAAGACGGCATGCGTTCCAGAGGAGCAGAATGAGAGCGAATGAAGCGTTGTCTTCACTCTTTCCGGCCGCGATATCCATACTGCCTTTTTCGTGTTCATGCCTGGATTATAACCTTCTTGCGCGAAGCATACCACAGGGGTAAACTCGATTCCATGATAGCTGTAATCGGAGAGATGGCTGTCTCTTTCAGCAGAGATGGCGACAACTGGAGAAGGGATTATGCCGGGTTTGGCTATGAATGGTGTAAAAGGCTGAAAGAAGAGGGGGAGGATGTTCTTCTTTTATCGGTGCTCCCTCATGGAAGAATCGGGCGGGAGATGGCAGATGAGCTTGTCAGGCTCGGTGTTGTTTTCGATCCTGATATGCATATGCCTCTGAATCCGGTCTTCTGCGTTGACGGCGAATGGTTCTTCCGCTCCTCCTCCGCTATTTCGCTCTCGTCGGAGAAGCTTTCCGACGCGTTCGCTTATTTCAGCGATATCAAAGCTGTTGTGATCTCTTCGGCACTTCTGTCGTACAATCCATCAGCCTCTGCTGTGCTGGATGCCGTCTCCTTCCTCTCTTCGCGGCCGAAGGTCGCTGTGGATGCATCTGTAGCCGGAAGTGCCATAGGGCAGGAGGAGATACTTAAGCGAACCCTCAGTGAGTTCGCTGCCTGCATGCCTGATACGCTTATTGAGGAGAATAAGGAAAAGATACTCGCATTTGTCAGATGACACCGAAATGGCGCAGTGCGTAAGCGATCCCTTCTTCGTTGTTTGTGCGTGTGATGAACGCGGCGGCGTTCTTCGCTTTCTCTGAGCCGTTTTCCATCGCGATGCCAAGACCGGCCTTGCCAATCATTCCCTCATCGTTATCCCAGTCACCGAAGGCGATTGTCTCCTCAGTCTTGATGCCCAGATGGGCGGAAACGATGCTGAGAGCGTCGCTTTTGTCAGTATCCGGAGGAAGTATCTCGAAATTGTTCCAGCTGGATGCTATGACTTTCCCCTCGCTGCCGATGATCTCTTTCAGTTCCTGCAGCAGGTGTGCGTTCTTTTCCCTGTCGTTGTCCTTCGCAAGTATCTTGTATGGCCGTTCCCCTGTTTTCCTGAAAACTTCTTCCGGGTTTGAGATATCCATTCTGACACCTTCTCTCCCGCAGATTCTGGTCTGGAGGCTGAACCACTCATCATCAGCATCGATGGCATATTCCGTTTCGCAGAACGCGATGAGGGAGGAGACACGGCCTTTCAGGAATCGGGCGGCTTTTATGTATGCGTTCTCCCCGATTCTTTTCTCCCTGAGATAGGTTTCCCCGTCTTTTATGAGAGCTCCGTTGATCGCAGCGTAGATGACGGGGATTCCGAGCTGTTCCTGCGCTCTCTGCATGCCGGTTATATAGCGCCCTGATGAAAGCACGATCCTGATACCGTTCGCATAGGATTCTCGTATTGCTTCTCTGGTTTCTTGCCCGATTGTCAGGTCATCCCTGAAAAGGGTTCCGTCTATATCCGTGAAGATGGCTTTGTACATATCCCGATGATATCGTGAGGAGCGGAAAGGGAGAAGTGGTTGCATGAAAAGTGAGGCTGTGTTACTTCTCAGACTGTGAGAATCCTCAGATTAGCGATAATACCGATCATCTTTGTGCTGGCATCCTGCTCTCAGAGCTGGGTTACAGACTCCCGCATCGCAATGGGTACGCTTGTGACTGTAACGCTTCCAGAAGAGAGCGAGGATGTCGCCGATGATATTTTCTCTCTGATATACGGAATAGAGAGGGAAATATCATTCCATCTGGAGGATTCACTTATCTCCCAGGTGAATTCCGCCTCAGGCATCTGTCCCGTGGCCCTCCCCGATGATGTCTACGCTCTGGTGAAAGCCTCAGTGGAGATGGCTTATCAGACGGAAGGAGCTTTCAATCCCGCTCTGGGGCCTGTCACGGCGCTCTGGGCAATGGGCACGGAAGAAGCACGTATTCCTGAAAAAGAGGAGATAGCTGCCGCCCTGCCTCTGACTGACTATACAGCAATAGAGCTTTCAGACGAGGAGAGGTCGGTGTTCCTGCCTCTTCCCGGTATGGCGCTGGACCTTGGCGGGGTTGGCAAGGGGTATGCTGCTGACAAAGTGCGGGAGCTCCTGCAGGAAAGAGGCGTGGAGAGCGCTATTGTGAATATCGGGGGAAATGTCCTCGCATACGGCAACGGAGAAGGCGGAAGGGATTGGAAGATCGGGCTTCGCAATCCTTTCGGTGGAGGGAATTCCGCTTTTCGCAGCGTTGAGGCAGTGGATGCATGTGTGATCACATCAGGAGTCTACCAGCGCTACATCGAGAAAGACGGGGTTCGTTACCATCATATCCTCAGCAGCCGCACAGGATACCCCGCAGATTCAGATATCGTCTCGGCTTCCATCATCTCTTCTTCCGGCACTCTTGGTGACATGCTCTCGACTGCCGTGCTGGCCTCGGGGTCCGAAAAGGCGATGAGTCTTGCCTCTGAGTATCCTGTCAGGTGCATCATTGTGCTCGACGACGGGTCAGTCTTCGACTCTGATGGCCCTGATGGCAAGATAGCAGTCCCGGAGAAATGAGTCTATTGGTTCAAAAGAGGTCCCGTCAGAGAAGAATCCCCGGATTGCAAAGCCGCTTTCCGTCAGTGTTCCGATGATTGTCTCCAGTGTGTGGGAGTATTCAACGGTGTCTCCTTTGCCGATCCTTCTTCTCAGCTCTTTCCCGGAAAGGCTTATCTCGTCGGAGAATGGGAGAGTGTATCTGATTCTCATCCGTCCCTTCGCAAGCTTCCTGTCATCGAAGATGTATAATGCGGGGTTGGCAATGCCGAAGATGTAACTTCCTCCCGGTTTCAGTATTCTTGCCACTTCCGAATAGACCCTGGAGATGTCTCGGACGAAATTCAGTGATACAGGAGATACTACCGCATCGAAAGATGAATCAGCGAAGAATGATAGGTCCTGCATGTCCATCTGATGAAGATCTGCCCGTAGCCCGTATTTCTCAAGCGCGATCCTGTCCTTTTCCAGCATGCCGCCGCTGATATCAGCGCACTCGGTGCGGCAGCCATATGCGGCGAGAATCGGTGTCTGCTGGCCGCCTCCACCGCCAAGGACAAGCACATGGGCACCTTTCAGCTTCTCAATCCAGGAAATGGGTACATGCTTGTCTATTGTCACCCTGATAGCAGGTTTCCCTGCCCGTGCCTCCCTGATTTCCTCTTCGCTTGCTATCTCTGCCCAGTGACTTCCGCCAGCGGCCTCGCCGTCCCATGCCCTGGCATTCACATCCGCTACATTCATAAAAAGAGATTCTCATCGCTTCTATACGCTGTCAAGGATAATGGAAGAGATGGCTGTAACGTGTTAGAATCCATGTATGCTGGCATTCAGAAGGATCCTTGCATTCTCGTCACGTATACATTCATATCTGCTGGCGCTTTATTTCTTCTTCGCGCTGCTCTTTGTGCTGTTCCTCTACTTCCCTGTGAGCGAGGTCCTTATTTCATTTGTCACGCTTTCCCGGATGCTGCTTGGATGGACTATTATCCTGGAGGGGATCTGGCTGATCTTCGCGTCAATTTACCAGTTCTTCTATTCGCATGTCCTTTGTCTGCAGCCGGTATTCATGACTTTGCTGAGGATGTCCGTCTATTTCATCATCTCGATTGTCCTGGATATCCTCAATACTGTCATCATTGAGGGATTCTCATTTGGAGGAGGGATCTGATGGAAGAGAATGTGTATGCGCTCAGAGGTGCTACAACGGTGTTGCATGATTCGCCCGCTGAGGTTGACGAGGCCGTGGGCGAGCTTATGTCGGAGATCTATAGGGAGAACGGAATCGCCGATTCCGATTGCGCGTTCATCCTTTTCTCGCAGACAAGGGATATAAGGACCAGGAATGCGGCTGCCGCATGCCGCCAGTCAGGATATGGAACCCTTACGCCACTTTTCTGTGTCCAGGAGGCTGATATAGCGGGAGGATTGCCTCTTGCCATACGTGTGATGGTGCTTGTTAATCATAAGAAGGAAAAGGAGCCGAGAATGGTTTACCTGAGAGGTGCCTCATCGCTCCGTCCGGAATATAAGAAGGAGAATGAAAATGATTGAAAGGATTGAGAACGGTCACTTCATAGCAGAAATCAATTCCCTGGGTGCACAGCTCTGCAGGATTTACTCAAAGGACAATGGGATAGAGTATCTCTGGAACGGGGATGAGACATATTGGAAGAAGCATGCACCTGTGCTTTTCCCATTTGTAGGAAGACTGCATGAGGGCAAGTACAAATATGATGGCAACGTATATGACATGACGCTTCATGGCTTCTGCCAGCAGGCTGAGTTCAGTGTTGTCTCAAACGAAGGCGATGCCGTGACATTCCGCATTGAATCCGACGATGAGAGAAGGGCAATGTATCCTTTTGAGTTCGTATTCTCCGTAACATACCGTCTCACCGAGCATGGTGTTGATGAGGTTGCTGAGGTCAGGAATACAGGAAAGTCCGAGATGCTCTATGGCTTTGGCGGCCACCCCGGTTTCAATGTTCCTCTGGATGAAGGACTGGCGTTCGAGGATTACGCGGTAGTCTTCCCCGAAGCTGGGAAGATCGAGAGGCGCACATTCACTGATAACCATCTCGATGCGGGGTCCTACGAGGACACGGATACTGTAAAGGATGGCCGCATGATGCTACATCATGATCTTTTCGATGATGACGCGGTTGTTCTCCATGGGACAGGGGAGCGCGCCATACTCTGCAGCGAGAAGGGAAGCCATTCGGTAGAGGTCGTCTACAAGGGGGCCCCATATTGCGGCATATGGCATCCGATCAAGCGGGATGCCCCGTTTGTCTGCATAGAGCCATGGTGGACGCTGCCTGGCCGCGACGGGATGCTTGTTGATATCTCGGAAAGGGAGGACTTCATCCATCTTGCACCAGGCAGGACAAACACTCATGTGATTGAGATGCTGTTCAAATAAAATATTTCCGGGGTACTTGACCAACGTGCCCCGGATGTTTTACTCTCCACCTGTTGCAAAAATGCAGCTTGCCTCCTTAGCTCAGCTGGCCAGAGCACGTGACTTGTAATCTCGGGGTCGTTGGTTCGAATCCGACAGGGGGCTGAAAACAGACTAATCACAGAAGATGGAAACCCTGCTCCTCACGGAACGGGGTTTCTTCGTAAGAGAGGACTGTCCCCGTGGTACTTGGTTGCCAATCATCAGTCAATGTGATATAAGAGAAAAGGATTTGACATTAATTTGCGAATCGTTAAAATCTGACGGATGGAAAGTCTATAGACCGGAGGAATGATATATGGCAGGAAACGTTTCAAAGAACGCACATCGTGAAGGTGCAAAGGTTCTTATGAGCAGATGGGGCGGCGCTATCAAGATGAAGAGCGTATTCGAGAATGGAAAGCTCCGCCACGTGGCATATTGCGAGAAGACTGGCAATACAGCACGCAAGCCAAAGGATCTGATGTAATCTCAGATAGGTCCATGTTATCGCATGGGCCATTTTCTTTCATTTTTTGGAGGTATATATGAAGAAATTTGCTGCAATCGTCGCTGCTTCGCTGCTGCTCTTCGTTCTTTTCGGATGCCAGAGCACGGAAGCTCCTGCTGCTACTACTGAAGTGATTGCTCCTGCAGTGTCTGAGGCTGAAGCTGCACCGGCTCCGGCACCAGCACCGGCCCCGGTACAGGAGGAACCGGAAGCTGTGGAAGTCCCTGCTGCTGAAATTGCAGAGGAGTCCGATGCATTCGCTGTTTCCTATGAGTATCTTGGATATGAGCTCGGTGTTGAAGCTGCAGATGGAAAGGCTGTCATTACATATCCTGACTGGGTGACAGAATCCGATGTTGCCGCATTCTTTGCCGCAGAGGTCGCAAAGTATGGCGCAGAGCTTGATGGAATCCTCTATATGTTCACGGCACCTGGTGCTGTTGAGGTTTCCTACCCAGCTGGTGTCTCGACGGATGTCATTTCCGCATACGTTGATGGTTTCGTATCCGATCTCCTCTCTTATGTCGAGGGATTTGATATCCAGCCTGCAACAGTATAAAAGCCAGACTAATATAATTGGGGGCTGTTAAGAAAGTCTAGGCTTTCGGCGCAGCCTCTTTTTCTGTCTTCTTATACTTGTAGGAATCCCTTGCGATCTCGTTTACGGACTTCGCCATCTTCTTGTTCTCTCGGTTTGC
>CASFLH010000050.1 GCA_949295505.1 uncultured Spirochaetales bacterium
CTCTTCCATCATCGTCATGGCTCTTGCCTTTGTCTATTACAGATTCAAGGGACTGGATGCAATACAGAGCATACTGAAAGGACTGCGTCCAGCAGTGGTTGCGATGATTGCCTCAGCCGGCCTATCGCTTACAGCAATGGCGATGTGCGGCAGCGACTCATTCGGCACTGACATCAACTGGTGGAATACAGTGATTCTTATCCTGTGTCTCATCGTGCTCCGCAGATGGAAGCTGAATCCGATGATTGTAATGGCAGGGGCAGGCGTCCTTGGTCTTCTCGCGGGATTGTCCTGACTTAATACAGGGAAAGATTTTCCATAGATGGCTTCAGCTTGCCTTCGCTTATCATGTGCATGATCTCGACCGTGCGTTCCGTTACAGGAGTCGGGACACCAGCTTTCCGTCCCTCAGCGACAAGAGCGCCATCAATGGCATCAATTTCAGTTTCTCTCCCCTTCTCTATATCCTGCAGCATTGACGATTTCAGGTTACGATGCCGGCGCATCGCGAACGGGATTATCTGAAAACACAGGAAACGCTTCACACCGGAATGATAATCCGCCAGCATCTCGATGTTCTTTCCCTGCATCGGGGCGAGAGTTATGCCTTCGGCATGAGCTGTATCCACGCATTCTTTCATTATCAGCTGTATGACACGCCGAGAGCGACGGTCAGCCGCAGCTTCCCCGAATGTTGTCCCACATATAGCTGATACAGCAGAAAATGAGGCATTTATGAGAAGCTTTGACCATCTGGAGGCAGCAAAATCCTTATCGATCTCTGCCTTGCCCATGTGTGAGAAGAGATTGCAGAGCGACCTGAGATTATCATCAGAGCCACCACCGATCCTTCCAAGGGCGAATGTGAAAGTATCCTTACTGCTTGTCAACTCCGAAATTCCTGGAGCGACATAGGAAGCACCCCATCCGATTGTACAGCCATAAGTACGGTCATTACCGATTATAGAAGCGATTTCCACCTCAGGCAGTCCATTCTGACAAGTGCATATGATTCCTCTGGATGAAAGATGCTCCGAAAGGAACCTGATGGTATTCTCATTATCAATACACTTCGTCATCAGGATTATGACATCATAATCCTTGTCCATCTCTTCAGGAGTCATGGCAGAGACAGGGATGCTGAAATCAACCATCCCTGTCACGTGTGCGCCATTCCTTCTCAGCGCTTCAATGTGAGCCCGATTACGCGATACAAGATCTATATCAACGCCATCTCTTGCCAAATATGCACCAAGGATAGTACCAAGGCTTCCGGCACCATAGATCGCGCTCCTCATCAGTTCTCCAGCGGAAGTTCCTGATAACCGATCATATCTGAAATAGATGCTCCTGGCGCTACCATTGGATATACCTTGTCATCCGTAGGTATGATAGCCTCGATGACAACAGCCTCCCCAAGTGATACGGCCTTGCGAAGGACTTTCTCAGGATCATCATCCGGCATGATCCTCATTCCCTTGATACCATAAGCTTCTGCAAGCTTCACCCAGTCAAGAGGAGTATCAAGCGTAGTCTCGGAATAATGACCTTCATAGAAGAGAGTCTGCCACTGCCTGACCATTCCAAGCGCATGGTTGTTCATTATGAGTATCATCACAGGGAGCTTGTAACGCGCGATAGTAGCAAGCTCATTTGCATTCATACGGAAAGAACCATCTCCCGCGATATTTATGACCCTCTTGTCTGGATGCGAAACCTGAGTTCCGATTGCGGCACCTGTGCCATACCCCATGGTACCGAGTCCACCCGATGTGAGGAAATGGCGCGGCTCACGGGAGTGCAGGAACTGCGCAGACCACATCTGGTGCTGCCCGACTTCCGTTGTGACGAATCCATCTTCAGGGAATACCCGGTCAAGAGCTTCCAGGATTTCCTTCGGTCTTGCTGCATCCGATGAGACCTTCACAGGGAAACGCTTTCTACCACGCTCGATTGTTGCCATCCACTCTGAGTGATCAAGCTTCCTGCCGATCATATCCATCAGCTTTCTGAGAGCCACCTTCACATCCGCAACGACATGCACTGATGAAATGATGTTCTTATTGAACTCTGCAGGATCAACATCAATCTGCAGGATCTTTGCCTGCTTGGCAAATGTGGATCCTTTGGAAATCACCCTGTCAGAGAACCTTGCCCCGATTACGATGAGAAGATCGCAGCGGTTGATCGAGAGATTGGAAAGCCTTGTTCCATGCATGCCGATCATGCCTGTGAAACGAGGGGAAGATGAATCCATCGCTCCCAACCCCATGAGGGATGTGCCGACCGGCGCATCAATCATATCAACGAACTCACGAAGCTCCTCAGCAGCATCGGAACGGATAACGCCGCCACCGATATAACACATGGGTTTCTGTGATTTAAGTATAAGATCGACAGCCTGCCCAAGATCCTTTTCCCTCAGTCTGTTCGCTACCGGTTCAGGTTCAGAGACTGGTTTGTTCTCAAACTCATATTCACCCACCTGTATATCCTTCGGGACATCAATAAGCACAGGACCGGGCCGTCCTTCCTTCGCGATTCTGAATGCCTCTCTGACGGTATCCGCCAGATCAGCGATATCCTTCACGATGTAATTATGCTTCGTAATTGTCAGCGTGATACCACGGATATCGACTTCCTGAAAACTGTCGCGTCCAAGCAGCGCAAGAGGGACATTGCCTGTGATCGCAACCATCGGCACAGAGTCCATATATGCTGTGGCAAGACCTGTGACAAGGTTCGTTGCCCCCGGTCCCGATGTAGCAATGCAGACCCCGACCTTGCCGGTTGACCGGGAATAGCCGTCCGCGGCATGGCTGGCACCCTGCTCATGAGCTGTCAGGACATGATGGATTCTTCCACGATTCTTATAAAGCGCATCGTAGAGAGGGATTACCTGTCCTCCAGGATATCCAAAGACTGTATCAACGCCCTCTTCAATGAGGCATTCAACGATTATCTCAGCACCAGTTATCTTCATATTGCTCAATCCTCCAGGACAATTGCACCCTGCCGTGCGGATGTCACATGCTTGGAATATCTGTAGAGATATCCGCTCTTTATAGGTGATTCATGCGGAACAAGATTCTTCTTCCTCTCATCAAGTGTCTTCTGATCAACAACAAGGTCCAATCTTCCGGAAGGGATATCAATTGAAATGGTATCTCCTTCCTCAACCAGTGCTATAGGACCACCAGAGGCGGCCTCTGGAGAGACATGGCCAATGGAGGCACCTCTTGTTGCTCCGGAGAACCTGCCATCTGTGATAAGAGCGACTGTCTTATCAAGACCCATCCCCGCTATCGCTGATGTCGGACTGAGCATCTCCCTCATGCCAGGCCCCCCTTTCGGTCCCTCATAACGGATGATGATGACATCGCCCGGATTTATCTTCTTGCCGAAGATCGCTGCAATCGCCTCCTCCTCGCTGTTGAAGACCCTCGCCGGTCCCTGATGGACAAACATCTCTGGAGCAACCGCGCTTCTTTTCACAACAGCGCCTTCCGGAGCAAGCGAACCACGAAGAACCGCGATACCACCAGTCTCTGAGTATGGGTTATCAATAGGTCTGATAACCTCCGTGTCAGTGTTTCTTGCCGCCATTACCGAATCGCCGATTGTCTTTCCAGTAACAGTCAGAAGGGAGAGATCAAGAAGATTCTTCCTGGAGAGTTCCTTCATCACAGCCATTACACCGCCAGCCTGATAGAGATCCTCCATGTGATGAGGTCCTGCCGGAGCAAGATGGCAGAGATTCGGAATGGTGGCAGAGATGTCATTTGCCCGGAATATGTCGATATCAACACCGGCTTCATGACCAATTGCAGGAAGATGAAGCATCGTATTTGTGGAACAGCCAAGAGCCATATCCACCTTAAGAGCATTCGTGAAAGCCTCTTCGGTCATGATCTTCCGTGCTGTAATCCCCTTTCTCAGGAGCTCCATCACCTGATACCCCGCCTCTTTAGCAAGCCTGAGGCGCTCTGAATACACGGCAGGAACAGTTCCATTGCCAGACAATCCCATGCCAATTGCTTCAGTAAGGCAGTTCATCGAATTGGCTGTATACATGCCAGAGCATGACCCGCATGAAGGACAGGCACTATTCTCCCATTCCAGAAGCTCCTCATCATCCATTGTCCCCGCAGCGTGTTTTCCGACTGCCTCGAACATCGAGGAAAGAGACATTCCGCGCTTGTCGCCTCCTTTGACATGCCCCGCGAGCATCGGGCCTCCGGAGACGAATATGGAAGGCAGATCCAGTCTGGCGGCTGCCATCAGCATGCCAGGAACGATCTTGTCACAGTTAGGTACGAACACAAGAGCATCAAATGGATGCGCCGTTGCCATCACTTCTATCGAATCTGCAATGAGCTCACGGGATGCAAGGGAATACTTCATGCCCTTATGTCCCATGGCAATACCATCGCATACGCCGATTACAGGAAATTCGACAGGATTACCGCCATTTTCACGGATACCGGCCTTAACGGCATCTGCTATGAGTCTGAGGTGCATATGGCCCGGTATGATTTCATTCTGAGCACAGACAACACCGACTATAGGCATCGCAATCTCACGGTCTGTCCATCCCAGTGCTTTCATCAACGATCTGTGGGGAGCCTTATCAACACCCTTCTTCATACCATCTGATCTCATTTTATCCTCCTCAGAATCTCGCTCCCGCACTCGTGCGTACCAACAGCTGCGGAACTGTCTCCCGCGATATCCTTCGTGCGGATACCATCGGCAAGAACGGAAGAAACCGCATCCTCGATTGCCCTTGCCTCTTTTTCAAGTGAGAAGGAGTAGCGGAGCATCATTGCAGCGGAAAGAACCGTGGCAATCGGGTTTGCGATGTCCTGTCCCGCTATATCCGGAGCAGATCCATGAATGGGCTCATACATACCGAAGCTATCATCCCTGAGGGATGCTGAAGCAAGCATGCCGATTGAGCCTGTGATCATTGACGCTTCGTCCGACAGGATATCCCCGAACATATTTTCCGTGAGAAGGACATCGAAATGCTTCGGATCCCGCACAAGCTGCATCGAAGCGTTATCTACATACATATAGTCCAGCGTGACATCAGGATATTCCTCAGCGACTCTGGAGACTGTCTCCCTCCAGAGCCTGGATGTCTCGAGAACATTCGCCTTATCAACAAGCGTGACATGCTTACGCCTGAGGCGTGCTGCTTCAAATGCCTTGCGGGCAATACGGCTGATTTCATCCACCGAGTACCTCATGATATCGTAGGCAGCATTCCCGTCATCGCTTCTCCCCTTCTCTCCGAAGTAAATCCCGCCTGTGAGCTCTCTCACGACCAGAAGATCCACGCCATCGGAAATTACGGAAGGCTTGAGAGGGGAGGCAGAAGCAAGTTCCGGATAAATCACCGCAGGACGGAGATTGCAGAAGAGCCCAAGTCCACTTCTGAGCCCAAGCAGGGCTTTCTCAGGGCGCAGATTGCCCGGGACATGATCCCATTTAGGACCACCGACTGCCCCAAGCAGGACAGCATCTGACGCAGCAGCGGCTGCAAGAGCCTCCTCTGTCAGTGGTACATTATGCTTGTCAATGGATACACCACCAGCATCGATTTCCTTATATGTGATGCTGTGACCATAGACTTCAGCTACTCTGTCAAGCACACGCACAGCTTCACGTACGATATCAGGGCCGATACCATCTCCTGGCACCAGCGCAATATGCATTTCCATCAGTAATTCTCCTTGATATACGGCACCAGGCCACCCGCTTCTATAAGACTCTGCATGAATGGTGGGAACGGTTCAGCCTTATATGTCTTTCCTGTCGTCTCGTCAGTGATTATACCTGTGGAGAAATCAACAGAGACCTTGTCCCCATCCTGGATTTCTGCAGAAGCCTCCGGGCATTCAAGAATCGGCAACCCGATATTGATTGAGTTGCGGAAGAAGATGCGGGCGAAAGTTGTTGCGATTACACAGCTTATCCCTGATTCCTTGATTGCAATCGGGGCATGTTCCCTCGACGAACCACAGCCAAAATTCCGTCCAGCAACAATGATATCTCCCTTCTGAGCCTTCTTGACGAACTCACTGTCGATATCCTCCATGCAGTGTGAAGCAAGCTCCTTTCTGTCGGAAGTGTTAAGATAGCGGGCGGGAATGATAACATCTGTATCTACATTGTCCCCATAACGGAAAACTCTTCCTTCAGCCTTCATATCCAACCTCCTCCGGATCTGTGATACATCCTGTTACAGCGCTTGCGGCTGCAGTTTCAGGCGAGGCGAGATACACCTCGCTTCTGACATGGCCCATTCTTCCCACGAAATTGCGGTTTGTCGTAGAAACACAACGTTCACCCTCAGAGAGGATCCCCATATAACCGCCGAGACAAGGGCCGCAGGTCGGTGTGGACACAACGCATCCGGCCTCAACGAATATATCAAAGAGTCCTTCATGCATGGCATCAAGCCAAATCTGCTGTGTCGCCGGGATGATTATGCATCTCACCCCATCTGCAATCTTCCGGCCCTTAAGTATGCGTGCCGCAGCCCTGAGGTCCGAAAGTCTTCCATTAGTACAGCTTCCGATGACAACCTGATCGATTCTTATGTCCTTTCCTTCACTTGCACTATGGGTATTCTCCGGAAGGTGCGGATAGGAAACGGTCGGCACGATATCAGAGAGATTTATGTCTATCGTGCGTTCATACTCAGCATCAGGATCGGATGAGAATATTCTGGGCTCCCTTGCTCCATGTTCCCTAAGATATTCAAGAGTCCTGTCATCAACTGGGAAGATTCCGTTTTTGGCACCTGCCTCGATTGCCATGTTGGCAATTGTGAAGCGATCATCCATAGAGAGCTCATGCACACCTTCACCACAGAACTCCATGGCTCTGTACAGCGCACCATCTACCCCGATCATGCCGATGATGGTGAGTATCAGATCCTTACCGGAAACATGCTTCCGGAGCTTTCCAGAAAGCCTGAAACGTATTGTGGATGGCACCTTGAACCAGGCTTTTCCAATAGCCATTCCCGCAGCCATGTCCGTCGATCCAACTCCAGTGGAGAATGCCCCAAGCGCTCCATATGTACAGGTATGGCTATCAGCACCGATAACCGTGTCGCCTGCGGTGACCAGCCCTTTCTCAGGCAGAAGCGCATGTTCTATTCCTACTCTTCCTACTTCGAAGTAATTCGTAATGCTCTCATTCTTCGCGAAAGCACGCACACAGGCACACTGTTCAGCGGCCTTGATATCCTTATTCGGCGTGAAATGATCGGGAACAAGAGCTACCTTATCCTTGTCAAAGACATGATCTTTCCCGAACTTCGGGAATTCCTTTATGGCAACAGGACTTGTTATATCATTACCCAGCACCATGTCGAGATCCGCCATGATCAGCTGTCCGGGATGCACCTCGTCAAGGCCAGCTGCATGAGCGAGAATCTTCTCCGTCATTGTCATTGCCATCACTCGACCTCCTTGTCCGTATGCCCGAGGAGCATATCATTGTCAAATGTGAGCGTTGAAGTCTTATTGCCACCTGAAATCGAAGAGCTGCCTCCTTCAAGCATGCGGTTGACTGCATTAAGGCAGGCAAGGATGGACGCTTCGATGACATCGGTAGAGACACCGCGGCCACGATACACACCTGTTCCATCAGAAATCTTCACCAATGCCTCTCCAAGGGCATCGCGATGCTCTGTAACAGCCTGCAGCTGATAGTCATCAAGCGAGAATGGATGATGAATGATCTTCTCTACTGCCCGGAGAGAAGCATATACAGGACCTGTTCCTGATGCGACACCCTCCACGATCTTATCACCGTTCTTAAGCGCGATGCATGCTGTAGAGGTAATCTTGTTGCCACTGTTGACGACATACGAAGACAGAGACCATGTCTGATTTGCAACGGCTTCCGTCGATTCCACGAGGGCCACGATATCCCTGTCAGTCACATTCTTCTTCCTGTCGCAGAGATTCTTGAATTCCTCGAAGAGCCTTGCGATCTCATTATCCGGAAGAACATAGCCAAGCTCATCAAGCTTCTTGCTGAAGGCATGCTTGCCGGAATGCTTGCCAAGGACATAATTCGTTTTGACGACTCCGACGCTTTCAGGAGTCATGATCTCGTATGTTTTCGAATTCGCCATCATGCCATGCTGATGAATACCTGATTCATGTGCAAAGGCGTTATCACCGACAATCGCCTTCGAAGGGAAAATCCTCACGCCGGTTATCGAGGAAAGAAGACGAGCTGAGCGACAGAGCTCCTCTGTCTTTATACGGTTTTCAGTATCATAGATATCGGGACGGGTCTTCATCGCCATCACGACTTCTTCAAGAGCTGTATTGCCTGCTCTCTCACCAATGCCGCAGAGCGTACACTCTATCTGGCGTGCTCCAGCCCTTACACCTGCAAGACTGTTTGCGGTTGCCTGCCCCAGATCGTCGTGGCAATGCATCGAAATAATCGCCTTGTCGATATTAGGGACACGGTTCATGACAGTATTCACCATCTCCGTTATATCGCCGGGATAAGCATACCCGACAGTATCCGGAAGATTGATTGTAGTAGCACCCTCGTTAATAGCCGTCTCCACCACACGACACATGTATTCGAGATCTGTACGTGTTGCATCCTCAAGGGAGAATTCAACGTCAGGGCAAAGGCTGCGGGCATAAGCCACCTGTGCTTTCACAGTCTCAAGAGCCTCTTCCCTTGTCATCCTGAGCTTATACTGGAGATGGAGATCCGATGTCGCCAGGAAAAGGTGAATACGAGGCCTGTTTGCCTTCTTTACCGCATTCCAGGCCGCGTCGATATCTTTCTTGAGCGCTCTTGCCAATGAAGCGACAGTGACATCATCAACAGCTTTCGCAATGGCCTCAACACTCTCAAAATCACCAGGAGATGAAATGGCAAAGCCGGCTTCTATGATATCCACGCCTAGCATCTCAAGCTGCCTTGCCACCCTGATCTTCTCCTCCAGGTTCATACTGTAACCAGGAGCCTGCTCTCCATCGCGGAGCGTGGTATCGAATATATAGATCCTCTCTGCCATTCTTCCCTCCGTCCTTATTTCTTCAGCCAGCTCATCAGCGATCTGAGCTTCTCACCTGTCTTCTCGAGCAGGGACTCCCTCTCCATTCTCTTCACTGCATTGAAATATGGACGGCCAACCTGATTCTCAAGCAACCAGTTGCGCGCGAATGTACCATCCTGGATATCGGAAAGGATTCCTTTCATTGCCTTCTTAGTCTCATCTGTGACAACCTTCGGTCCGGAAACATAATCGCCATACTCGGCTGTATCGGAACAGGAATAACGCATGAATGTAAGTCCGCCCTGATTGATCAGGTCAACGATGAGCTTCATCTCGTGGCAGCACTCGAAATAAGCCATCTCCGGCTGATAGCCTGCCTCGACAAGAGTATCGAACCCTGCTTTGATCAGGTGAGAAACACCGCCGCAGAGAACCGCCTGCTCGCCGAAAAGATCCGTTTCCGTCTCTTCCTTGAAAGATGTGACAAAAATACCCGCCTTGCCAGCGCCGATAGCCGCCGCATATGCAAGCGCAACCTGCTCACTGTCACCTGATGGATCCTGATTGACAGCGATAAGACATGGCACGCCCTTTCCTTCCTGGTACTGGCTGCGAACAGTGTGACCAGGCCCTTTCGGAGCTATCATGATTACATTGACATCCGCTGGTGGCACGATCTGCCCGAAATGGATATTGAAACCATGCGCAAATGCCAGATACATTCCCTTTCTGAGATATGGCTCGATTGATGTATGATAAAGCTTTGCCTGCTTCTCATCGTTCACGAGTATCATGACGATATCACAGCACTTCACTGCCTCTTCAGTGGTCATGACCTTCAGTCCGGCCTCTTCTGCCCTTGCCCAGCTCTTCGAGCCATTATAAAGACCGACGACAACATCAACTCCGCTCTCGTGGAGATTAAGCGCATGTGCGTGTCCCTGGCTGCCATAACCGATAACAGCAACCTTCTTGCCTTTCAGCAGTGAGAGATCTGCATCCTTTTCATAATACATCTTACTCATATAAACCTTCCTTATTTATCGCCTTCGTCACCGAAGGTTGTTTCCGAGATTGGTCTTGCGCCGCGTTCAAGCGCGGTGATTCCTGTCCTTACCAGTTCCACGATACCGTATGGCCTTGTAAGCTCCAGGAAAGACTCCAGCTTATCGAGGGATCCCGTAAGCTGCATCGTCACAGTAGAGGGAGTGACGTCAAGTATCTTGGCCTTGAAAATCTCCCCTATCTCGACAATGGAACCACGGGAGGAGTCATCAGCTTTGATCTTAACAAGAACAAGCTCCCTCTGAAGCGATCCGTGCCGTGTCATCTCATACACTTTGATAACATCAACTAGCTTCTCTACCTGCCTTATAATCTGCTCGACAATCTGCCTGTCTCCTGTAACCACGATCGTGATGCGGCTTCTGGACGGATCCTCAGTCTCCCCAACGGAAAGGGAATCAATGTTGTAGCCTCGCCTCGAGAAAAGGGCCACTACCCTCATCAGGACACTTGGCCGGTTATAGACAAGAATCGCAAGCGTATAGCTGTCATCCTTCCCATATACCATTTTCAAAACCTCCAAAAATAAAAAATGCCCGGGATTTTCTTACACCACGGGCCTACATCAGAAAATGCTAAACCGTGGTTAGCATGTAATGACGAGAACAGATAGAAGGAGAGATGAAGAGAAAATAAATGTATTTCCGCTCATTTCTGCTCCTCCTTGGTTTGATTTACCTTCTTATACGGCAACTGTACGGGCAATGTCAACAAAGAGTGTGTTAAAACTGCAAGGATATTCATCTTTTTGCATAATGCTCAGCGCTTTCTGGTAAGAGCCCATACTATTACGCCTCCCAGAAGGCAGATGATGACAGCTTCCATCAGAGAAACCTTGAGAAAAAGACCTCAGCCCTTTCGTCCTTGTCTTCACCTGCATAGAGAAGCGTATCAATACCGAGGGCTGCTGCAGCTTCCGTATTCTCGCTGCGGTCATCGATGAAAAGCGTATCAGCATAGCTGAATCCTTCCTTTTCACAGATGATTCTCCAGAATGAGCTCTCAGGTTTTGACATATGAATCAGATGGGACGCATACAGCTCATCAAAATGATCCATCGGCTTTTCCGGGAAAGAAGCGATGCATTCCCAGTGCGGCCGGAAGGTGTTTGAACCTATTACGCATCTATGGCCTTTCTTTCTGAGCTTATCAATAACGGAAAGCATGTAGGTATTCACATGGGGATGAAAGAATTTCCTGAAAAGATCATCATCTATGCGGCAGCTGTACTTATCCTCTAGATGCCTGTAATAATCATCGGGATCCATATAACCATCCATTAGTGCCCTATCATAAAAACCATAGTCACGCCGTATGTCATGGTAATCTGTGCCAACATACTGCGCAATCTGCATAAGCGTACGGACTTCAAGGAGAATGACTTCTCCCATATCAAAGATGAAAAGCTTCATGTAAGCAGTATAGCACAAACATCAAAAGCGATTCATATGCAGAAAACTGCATGAAAATGCATGTTTCTTGTATTTAAATTCATCGATATTATCTGTATACTCTCCACAACGGAGGAATAATATGAGAAAACTTCTTTCCCTCATTCTTATTGCAGCACTTTCACTTACAGCTCTTACTGCAGCAGGATCTGCAGAGTCCGGTGTCGACAATTCCCTCAGCAATGTCAAGGAGAAGGGTACATTCATACTCGGGCTTGATGACTCTTTCCCACCAATGGGATTCAGGTCTGAAAGCGGTGAAATCGTAGGTTTTGATATCGATACGGCAAGAGAAGTAGCCTCAAGGCTTGGAGTCGAGCTTGTCCCGCAGCCGATTGACTGGAACTCAAAGGAGCAGGAACTCGCCACAGGAAACATAGACTGCATCTGGAATGGATTCACCGTTACTCCAGAGAGAGAAGAGGTCATGATCTTCTCTGAAGCATATCTGAGGAACGCGCAGGTTGTCGTCGTGCGTGCAGACAGCCCATATCAGACTCTCGCAGACCTCGAGGGAGCGACAATCGGAGTCCAGGCAGGGTCATCCGCCCAGGAAGCCATCGAGGATACACCGGACTTTAAGGATTCCATTGATGAGGTAATCGAATTCAAGGAGAACCTCACGGCTCTCATGGATCTTGAGATCGGAGGCCTTGATGGCGTTGTAATGGATCTTGTTGTGGCGAATTACAGCATCCAGACATCGGGAAAAGACTTCAGGGTCCTTGACGAAACGCTTACACAGGAGGAGTATGCTATCGGATTCAGAAAGAATGATGCAGCACTCCGCGATGCCGTGAACAGCGAGCTTGAGGCCATGGCGACTGATGGTACACTTGCAGCTATCTCTGAAGAATGGTTCGGGGATGACATCACGGTTGTCGGAAAATAAAGGATTCTTATGCAGGATTTGATTATTCAGATGCTTGAAGGGACGGTGACGTCCCTTAAGATTTTCTTCCTTACCCTGATTTTCTCCCTGCCTCTCGGTTTTGTCGTGGCAAAGGGCAGGATGACGAGAATCGCACCTATCAGATGGGTAGTGGATCTTTACATCCAGATAATGCGCGGAACCCCGCTTATCCTGCAGCTCATCTTCGTTTATTTCGCCCCGTTCTATGTCTTCGGGACATCCTATGACAGGTTCACAGCGTGCATTGTTGCGTTTGTAATCAACTACAGTGCCTACTTCTCCGAGATTTACCGTTCGGGGCTGCAGTCAATAGACAAAGGTCAGTACGAAGCATCGAAGGTTCTTGGTTTCACGAAAGCGTATACTTTCTTCCATATCATTCTTCCGCAGGTCATCAAGCGGATACTACCCGCACTTGGGAATGAGGTCATAACACTTGTAAAGGATACAGCACTCGCACAGACAATAGGCGTCGCAGAGCTTTTCCGGGTCGCGCAGACAGCCTCATCAAGAGAATTCTCGACAGTCCCCATCTTCATTGCGGGTATTTTCTATTTCATAATGAACTATATCGTCTCCAGGCTCTTCGTGGCAGGCGAGAAGAAACTTGATTATTACAGGTGAGGTCGGTATGAACGAGATGATAAAGCTCACAGGACTGAGGAAGTCGTTCGGCAGCACTGAGATTCTCAGGAATATCTCATTCACATTGGAAAAGGGCAACGTGCTCTCGATCATAGGACCTTCCGGATCAGGCAAGTCCACGACGCTCAGGATAATCACACAGCTGGAAAGAGCAGATGATGGCACGCTGGAAATAGCCGGAAACACTCTTTTCTCTTCAGTCGACGGGAAAGCGGTCTATGCAAGACCAGATGAGGAACGTCGCATTGGGCTTAAGACAGGCCTCGTATTTCAGTCATTCAATCTCTTCCCGCACTTTTCTGTGCTCAGGAATATAACAGAGGCACAGAGGGCAGTACTTCATCGCTCAAAGGACGAGGCTGAAGAGAAGGCTTTCGAGCTTCTCAGGAAAATGGGGATAGAGGACAAAGCAAGCCAGTATCCGTATCAGCTTTCAGGAGGGCAGCAGCAGCGAGTATCAATCGCAAGGGCGCTGGCACTCGACCCGGAAGTGCTTTTCTTTGACGAACCGACATCAGCGCTCGATCCGGAACTCACCAGGGAGATACTCAAAGTCATCAGGGAACTTGCCGAAGAGAAGATGACAATGGTTGTTGTCACCCATGAGATGCATTTCGCAAGAGCCATCTCCGACTGGTCGATATTCATGGATAAAGGCGTCATCGTCGAAGAAGGCGTCCCCGAATCGCTTTTCGGGGATCCCAAGGAAGAAAGAACAAGAAAATTCATAGCCTCATTCGAGGATTAAAGAACAGCCCCGGAGCGCGGCGTCGACCATTTTCCATTCAGGAGCAGAGGCTTTCCAGCAATCATAACCACTGAAAAGCCGATATTGTCTTCTCCGCTCTCAGCGAGGGTCGCGGGATCGAAAAGAACGAGATCTGCGGCATAGCCTTCTCTGATATATCCACGCTTCTCGAGCCTGAGTTTATCAGCATTGAGGCCTGTCATCTTCCTGACAGCCTCTTCCAGCGTCATAAGATGCTCTTTCACTACATACCTGGAAATATACTCCACGGTCGAATGATACGACCTCGGATGCGGTAGCGGCGAAGAATAAAGCGCATCTGTCCCGAAAGAGACCAATGGGTGCTTCATGATCATGCGAAGACTTTCATCGGACTGGGTCACATCGCTCATCACAGCGAGACCTGTCTCATCAGCAAGCAGATCGAAAAGCGCATCAAGCGGTTCCTGTCCCCTATCCTTCCCTATTTCAGAAAGCGACATGCCTGCATATTCCCCGTGGCTTTCAAGGTATATTATCCTTATCTCATCAGGCCCTACCATCTCATATACGCTATCCCAGTTATCAGGATGCATGATCTCACGGACAAGTTCACTCCTCTCATTCTCGAGGGAAAGCGCAAGACGCTGCTCGAAACGCGACAGCGAAAGGATATGAGGAGGAAGAAGTGAGAAGAGGCTTGTGGACCCATACGCATACGGATACTGATCAGCCTGCACATCAACTCCATTGGAACGGGCTTCTTCAATCATCCGCAGCATCTCCGGAACCTTGTCCTGATTAGCCCTGCCAATAGCTTTCAGATGCGATATCTCAAGCCTTACACCTGTCTTCAGAGCAAGAGACAGCACCTCCTGGAGCGAGGCGATGACATCATCACCTTCGCATCTGTGATGCACAGCAAAGAAGGCATCATGACGTCTGACAACAGCCAGCAGCGCAAGAAGCTCTTCCTCCGAAGCAAAGAGGCAGGGTGAATAATAGAGACCGGAAGAAAATCCTCTGATACCCTGAGAAAGCAGATCATCGAGAATGCCGCACATAGACTCGATTTCTTTCTTGTCTGCGCTTCTTCCAGCATTGTCACCGAGTACCGCGTAACGGAGGGCTGTGTGAGATGCAAGAAAAATCTCATTGATGCCAATGCCTTCCCCCATAAGCAGGTTACGGTAATCCTCATAACTCTTCCAGGACCATCCTGAATAAGTGCCTAGCACATCCTCAACAGCCACATGCAGAGCTTCCCCTGAATCAGGGAAAACACCGATACCGCAGTTACCAGACACATCCGTGACTATTCCCTGATGCGCTTTCGCCTTCATGTCCCTATCGCGGAGCACTTGAAGATCAGTATGTGTATGCATATCAATGAATCCAGGGGAAAGAACATAAGAAGAGGCATCAATCACATTGCGCGCCCGTGTTATTCCTTCAGTGCCTATGAAAGCAATACGATCGCCGAAAACCGCAACATTGGCCCTGTAAGGCTCCTTGCCAGAACCGTCAGCTACAAGAGCATTGCGGAACATGTAATCATACATTCTGCATCACCTTATATGAATCATGTATCTTGCGTTCAATGAAATGAGTGAAATCCTCGTAATTCCCTCTTTTTACGGCAAGTGAGAAGGCAGCTTTTGCCTCATCTTCCGACCCTTTATCAAGGAGAGGCGGAAGGATGCCGTTTCTCAGAAGCTCACCAGACAGCATCAGATACGCATACAGCGCTGGATATTCCGCATATGGCTGTATCCGAAGAACAGATGCATACAGGAGAACCGCTGATGTGATTCCCTGAAAATTCCGCCAGGAATTCTCATACTGCAGGAACATCGTTTCCATCTGCACAGCAACCGACGCGTTTTCACCGGAACGTGAAGGGTATACCGCAACACCTTTCCTGTATGCGCAGGAATAAATGTCATCAATTCCCTGCATGAGCCGCGAGTACATCTCACGCGCATCTTTCTCGCTCCATTTCTCCCTGTTTCCTGCAAGCGAGAACATAACAGATCTTGTGTTTATCAGGATGAGATGGGATTCAAGCGGGATATATGGCACAACACGCCCAGAAAGGATTGCCTTCGCATCTTTGTCATCGATCACCGTGCCATCTGCGGCAAGCAGTGTTTCAGCGCTTTCCCTGATGATGTTCCTGAAACCTGAGCTTTCAAGAAGATCCCTGCTGACGGGAACCTTCTCCATCAAACGATTCAGCTCATCGACATCAACTGTGCCCGGTCTTATGTCAAGGGTTTTGAAACGTCTCAGCACACGTCCATCACGCGGCTTGGGGGTGTCTGCCGGAATCGTCCACGACCAGCCAAGCTTAATTGCACCATCAATCCTGCCTTCCTGGCAAAGAATCCTTATTCTTCTATCTGAAATACCCCATTTTGCAGCGGCTTCTCTTACATCTATATATTTCATAGATATATTATACTCCGATTTCGGCCTGATTTCAACAATTTTTAATCTATATGCTTCACCCTATTTGCTTAAATTATAACATTAATGCATAATTTTTCAGGAGAAGAAAATGGATAAATATGATGTTGTCATAGTAGGAACAGGTCCAGCCGGCATGGGGGCCGCATTCTCAATCCTTGAGACACGGCCGCAGACCTCAATCCTCATGATCGATAAAGCTCCTGTATCAACAGGGGGCATGAGAAATGACTGCAAGATGAATTTCACTTACCCGATAGGCTTCCCCTTCGAGTACTGGCCGGAAGATCTTGCGAATCATTACCTGGAAAAAGTCAAGGATTTCCTCAAGCCGAACATCCTTCCCAAATCAAACATCGGTATATACCAGTCCAGAGCTGAAAAGCTCGGCTGCTCGCTTCTGGAGATACAGCAGACGCATCTTGGAACGGATGGTGGACTAAGGCTTATCCAGCAGCTGATGAAGGAACTCACCGATAAAGGTGTTGATATCTCTCTCAAGGAAGAGATGCTCAGCATCAACAACGAGCAGAAATTCATTACAACGGATATGAGGGAAATCGGATACAGGACAATACTGATTGCGCCTGGTCGCCAGGGTTTCCATTTCCTGCAGAGCGTAATGCACCAGCTTGGTGTCAGCTACATGGACAACATCCTTGATGTAGGTATCAGGGTGGAGACACGCATTGAACGCTATCCGATCGTAAAAGACTATTATGATCCGAAATTCTACTTCCCCGAGAAAGTCCGCACATTCTGCACAAACAGCGGCAATGCGCACGTCGTCAAGGAGAAATACGTTACAGAGCGCGGAGATGTCTGGTATTCAGTAAACGGGCACGCATACGCCCCTGATGCAGCAAAGAACAACGGCCTGGTCAACTTTGCCATACTCAAGACTGTAAGATTCACAGAACCCCTCGCGTCAGGACAGGAGTTCGCAGAGCATCTTGGTGTCATGGCGGCTCTAATGGGTGGCGGAAGGCCTCTCATGCAGCGTGTCGGTGACTTCAGAATGGGCAAACGCTCCAAAGCCGCCTCATTCAATGGAGATCTATATGACTTCGAGCCATCCCTTAGGGATTGCTGCCCTTCTGATATCTCACTGGCGATGCCATCGAAGATACTTAGATACATCTGGTCCGGCATGAAGAAACTGGATACGATCATTCCTGGAATCCTGCATCCGTCAACAATAATGTATTATCCGGAGATAAAGCTCTACGCGAATAAACCGGAGTACAAGGATGATCATTTCCAGGTTGCACCAGCTGTCTTCTTTGCTGGAGATGGTGCTGGTACCAGCAGAGGCATCACCGGAGCATGGGCATCCGGAATCAGAGCAGCGGAAGGAATGATTGAGTCTTTGCAATAAACATTCTATGAGTGTAGAATAGCCTCAGCCCCAGATGGTGGAATGGTAGACACAAGGGACTTAAAATCCTTTGGCAGCAATGCCGTGCGAGTTCGAGTCTCGCTCTGGGGAAGAGCTTCGGGCTATGCCAGCCCGAGTTTCTTCTTCGCGTGAAAATAATATGGGACCTCATAAAGCAGCATCATGGTCCAACCTATCGCACAGGAATATGCGATTCCCCTGATTCCATACACAGGAACAAGGATAAAAGTGAAGATGACGCGGAATGAAGTCTGTATGAATGTGCAGAGAAGTGTCACTTTCATCTTGCCCATTCCCCTGAAGAAACCTTGGATCCCATTGGTGAACGCAGGGAAGATGTAGAAAAGCGCCATTATGGAAAGATAGTCATTCCCCTCTGTTATTACGATTGCAGCATTCTCCCCGCTGACAAAAAGCGTCATCAGGAATTCGTTCAGGAAGAGGACAGAGGAGGCGATCAGCAGGAAGTATATCGCCTCAATCAGCATTCCTCGCCGGAAACCAGCTCTGATGCGCTGTGCATTGCCCGCACCTCTGTTCTGTGCACTGAATGTTGTTATTGCGTGACTTATGGACTGTTCGGGAGTGAAGGCAAAATCATCAATACGGGTTACGGCATTGTATGCTGCAGCTACAGCAACTCCCAACGAATTGACAGCACTCTGGATAAGGAGTTTTCCGATTGGCTGCACAGCCTGCTGCAGGGCAGTAACAGACCCATATGCAAGCGTTGTTTTCAGCAGGGTTCTGTCAACAGAGAAACCAGAGAAGCTGAGCACATCCACTCTCACCCTGATATACACATAACAGAGAAGCGCAGAAACTGCTTGAGCAATAACGGTCGTAACAGCAGAGCATGTGATACCGAATCCAAAGTATCCGATGAAAACAAGGTCAAGCAGACAATTAAGAATGGATGAGACAGCAAGGAATTTCAGAGGTGTCTTTGAATCCCCTACGCTCTTCATGGCCTGCGAAAGAGCATTATAGAAACAAGTAAAAGGAAGTCCGATGAAAATGATTCTCAGATACAACGCAGTCATGCCAAGAACTTCTTCCGGAACATTCAGCAGCTGAAGCAAAGGGGCAGCAAAAACAATCCCCAGCGCTGCAGCCAAAACAGAAAAAACTGTCCCCGCACCGAGAAGTGTTGCTAGTTCCTTCCGAAGCATCCCATAATCCGAAGCTCCGAAATATGAGCTCATGATAACACCTGCGCCTATTGCAAGGCCGGAAATCCCCAGAATAAGGATATTCATAACCGGTCCTGCCATGCCTGTCGCCGCAAGAGCCTCTGTACCGATGAAACGCCCCGCTATGATTGAATCGACCGCATTGTATGCGAGCTGGAACAGACTGCCGAGCACAAGAGGAACCGTGTAGCCAATCAATTCCCTTATAATGCTTCCTTTGGTCATATCCACACTTGCCATGATGGGGATTATAGCATTGAATAACAGCATGGACAGAAAGATATCCGTAATATACGGGAAAAACATACCTGAAATGACACGGCAGCTTCTCGCCAACATGGAAACAGCCGGCAGAATCGGCAGAAAAGATGCAGACATTGTCATCAAGCCGAATCTGGTTACCCTCTCAGACCCTGCAGACGGGGCAACCACGCATACAGAGATTGTTGAGGAAATAATCAGATATCTTCAGGAAAATGGATTCCGCAGGATCACAGTCGCAGAAGGCTCCTGGGTTGGAGCCTCAACAGAAGAATGCTTCCGTCATCTGGGGTACTATCGGCTTCGCGATATTTATGGAATACGCCTTGTTGATACAAAGAAGGATCAATTCAGGAAAATAACATCACATGGCATAGCAATGGAAATATCGGAAACATTCCTTGACGCGGATTTCTTCATCAATATCCCCGTGCTCAAGGGCCATTGCCAGACAATGATGACGCATGCAATGAAGAACCTCAAAGGTTGCCTTTCCGATAAATCGAAGAGAGATTTCCACAGACTCGGGCTTGACCGGCCAATCGCAGCACTTAATGCGATTCTTCATCCTGATCTGACGATTTCCGACAGCATATGCGGTGATCTGGATTTTGAAGAAGGCGGCAATCCTGTGGAGACGGATCGCATGGTGGCTGCTTCTGACCCAGTACTCATAGATGCATATGCTGCCTCCCTGATGGGATATGCCCCAGAGGACATCGGCTATATAAAAGAAGCAATAGAACTTGGAATTGCAGAAAGCCTTGACTGGGAAATCGAAGAACTGTCGAAACCTGTTTTCTCAGAGGCGAAGCCTGCTGGTGCGGTAAAACGTCTTGCGGCATATACCCAGCCCGATGAGGCCTGCTCCGCATGCTATGCCTCGCTCATACGCGCCCTTAAGCGCCTTGATGACGAAGGGAAAATCAAAACCATAGGAAACGCAAAGATAGCAATCGGACAGGGCTACAGAGGCAAAACACCGGAAATAGGTGTCGGTGCCTGTTGCAGCAAGGCGCTTGTCAGCGTACCGGGTTGCCCGGTCTCCGCGGAAGCTGTCCTTTCAATGCTGAGGAACCTTTCATGATTATCAGAGATGCAAGAGAAGCAGATGCGGACGCGATTGCGGGAATATACCGGTACTATGTCGAGGAGACTGCCATCTCTTTCGAATACAATGCCCCAGAGGCAGCGGAAATGGAAAGGAGACGGAAGGAATACTCCCGGATTTACCCGTTTCTCGTAGTTGAGGAAAATGGCAGGGTCAGGGGCTATGCTTATGCTCATCCGTTCTCATCAAGGGCCGCATATCGCAGAAGCGTGGAGGTGACTATATACCTCGATAAGGATGAGACCGGCAAAGGATATGGAAGCGCGCTTTACGGGGAACTAGAAAAGGGCCTGAAGAAAACAGGGATCTCAAACCTTTATGCGATTGTGATGTATCCGGGTTATGGCAGCGTGGAATTTCATGAGAAAATGGGATACAGAACAATAGGTATCCTGACGGATTGCGGAGAGAAATTCGGCCAGCTATGGTCCGTTGCATATATGGAGAAACGCATATGATCCTTGACAGCCACTTCCATGCAATCTCAATGAGAAAACGACTCTCAGAAGAGCTTCCGGCAGACCTCATCGGCATAGACGTGGGTACAGATGCAGGAGATGCAGGAGAAAGAATCGCCCTGCTGCCCCAGTCAGAGACCATATTCTTCTCAATAGGATCAGGACCATGGGCCCTCGACAGTCCTGGCTACCTCTCACCGGAAGCTGAAAGAGAGAAACTCCTCAAAGACTTCAGCCTTTATGGGGCCGATGCGATTGGTGAATGCGGCTTCGACAACCACCGGGGATACGGGACAAGAAGGAAACAGCTGGATCTTTTCATGATGCAGGTGGAGCTTGCTGCGGAACTTGATCTGCCGATCATAATCCACACAAGGGATGCCGATGATGAGATTGAGCAAGCATTCTCCTCCGAGGCTTTTCAATGCAGAGGCATCATGCATTGTTTCTCATCAGACACAAGACTGCTTGAAAAGGCTCTGGACAAAGGGCTCTATATCTCATTTGCCGGAAACGTGACTTACAAATCGAACGAGAAGATACAGGAGGCCGCTAAAGCTGTTCCGCTCGACAGGCTTCTGTACGAAACAGATTCTCCATATCTTGCCCCGATTCCCATGCGAGGAAAAGCATGCAAGCCCGAGTACTCGGAATACACGCTTTCCTTCCTAGCTTCAATCAGAAATGAGGATCGTGAAATGATAAAGGACACGGCTACAAGGAATTTATTCAAGGTGTTACAGCGCGAAAGAACAATAAGAAAGCCGCTCCTGTCCTGAAAAAAGATTTTCTATGCTCTCATCCCAATCTATCGACACAGCTTCATCGACAGCTGTCGTCTCCATTGCAGATGCATCACGCACATCCATGACGACATGCCATGGGTGTGACGAACGGAAAAGCTCCATTGATGTCGACGGAGTCAACGCCAGGATTCTTTCCGCCCCGGATTCTTCCAGCGCCTTGCGTATCTGATCGATATTCGCGTTTGATATACGCCCTGCATATGTCACAACATCTATGCCCGGTTCCCGGCTCTTGAGATGATCTGAAATTGCTACAGCTGAATTTGACGACGCTTCATATAAAAGCACATCATTCCCTGAAAGGGCTGATTCCCACATTGCAGGCTCATCGATAGCAAGAACAGCAATCGGAGATTCCCCTTCTGCAGCCTCTCGCCCGAAAAGATAGGAATCGATTCCTGATGGGACCGCAGCATCCGGAGCGACAATTACAAGATCAGCAGAAGAAGCGTCACGTATCATCCTGTACTCAAAAATGTTTCCTGGCTCAGGCAGCTCATAACCATCAGGGAATGAACCGGAGGAAACAAACGAAACCGATGGTCGAGAGAGATAGAAAACAATTCCTCCAGCAAGAAGAAGGAACAGAGTGATAGCGAACACCAGAACTTTCTTTCCTTTCATATCTTCAGCCCGCTTGCTCCCTATATCCAAGACCCGCTTCAATCTATCATAGCTTTCATTCCATCTGCAAGAAGCATAGCCCCTTCTGATGCGAACGCATATACCGAATTTCCTTGTTGACCCTATTCCATTCTATGGGATAGTCTTATCTATGATAAGGAGGCAGATCAATGATCAGCTATAAGGAAGTAGGACTTGTCAATTCACGTGACATATTCGCAAAGGCCATGAAAGGCCACTATGCTATCGGAGCCTACAACTTCAACAATATGGAGCAGATGCAGGCAATCATCGCAGCCTGTGTAGAGACCAAGTCACCTGTTATTCTTCAGGTATCCAAAGGTGCTAGAGACTATGCGAACATCAACATTCTCCGCAACATGGCACGCGGTGGTGTTGAATATGCACATGAGCTCGGCTGTGATATCCCTATCGTTCTTCATCTCGACCATGGTGATTCCTTCAAGACAGCAAAGGACTGCATCGACAACGGTTTCTCATCTGTCATGATTGACGGCTCCCACCTTCCATACGAAGAGAATATCGCTCTTACAAAGCAGGTTGTTGACTATGCTCACGAGCACGATGTCACAGTAGAAGGAGAGCTTGGCGTTCTCGCAGGTATTGAGGACGAGGTATCTTCTGCTGTTTCCCATTACACACGCCCTGAAGAGGTTGTTGATTTCGCAACACGCACAGGCGTTGATTCACTCGCAATCTCAATCGGAACAAGCCATGGTGCCTACAAGTTCACTCCGGAGCAGTGCACAAGGAATGCTGAGGGTATCCTTATCCCGCCACCGCTCAGGTTCGACATTCTCGAGGAAATCGAGAAGCAGCTTCCAGGTTTCCCGATTGTTCTTCATGGATCCTCATCCGTACCTCAGGAATATGTGAAGATCATCAATGAGCATGGCGGCAAGCTTGCTGACAGCGTCGGTATCCCAGAAGAGCAGCTCAGAAAGGCTTCCCAGTCAGCTGTATGCAAGATAAACATCGATTCCGATGGACGTCTGGCAATGACAGCAATGATCAGGAAGGTCTTCGACGAGAAGCCGGCAGAATTCGATCCGAGAAAGTATCTTGGACCTGCCCGTGAGGAGCTCAAGAAGATGTACATGCACAAGAATATCGATGTTCTTGGATGCGCTGGACATGCTCTTGACTGACATTGATTTCAGGGACAGCTCAGACTGTCCCTTTTCTTTTGCCTCTCGACAGAGTGCATCAGAATATGATATAAAGACATGGTGTGACTGTGTGTCACGCCATTTCTTCATGAGAATAGGTCAGGTATCTGTACTATAAGGAGTTCAGTTGGCTACCAGGGAGCTTAGAATCAATCGGCAGATAAGAGCACATCAGGTGCTTGTTATCGATGAAAATGGTGTGCAGAGGGGCGTAATGAGCGTTCCGGAAGCATGCCGCTTGGCAGATGAAGCGGGAATGGATCTTGTAGAGGTCTCCCCTAATGCAAATCCTCCGGTATGCAAGATACTAGACTTCGGCAGATACCGCTATGAGATGGAGAAGAAATCCAGAGAGGCTAAGAAGAATCAGACTGTTGTCAAGATTAAGGAAATCAGGATGCAGCCAAAGATCGAGAAGCATGATCTGGAGACAAAGAGCAAGGCTATTGCCGAATTCCTTCAGCAGGGAAATAAGGTCAAGGTCTCAATCCGCTTCCGCGGTCGTGAACTTGCCCATCCTGAGCTGGGAAAGGTTGTACTGGACAAGATCCTCGATGCGCTTACAGAGCTGGGGGTAATGTACAATCTCGACAAGGGTGCTCTTATGGAAGGAAAGATGATGAGCATGACAGTTTCTCCTTCCAAAGGAAAATGAGATAATCTCCGTATGGAGACTATATATCGCAGCTTCAGGGGTTCTTGTTCCCTGCGGCGCGTAAAAGAGAGGTAGGTAAAAAATGCCTAAGATGAAAACAAGAAAGTCAGCGTCCAAGCGCTACAAGGTGACAGGATCTGGCAAGGTGGCTTACAAGAAGATGGGCCTCCGCCATATTCTCACGAAGAAGAGCTCCAAGAGGAAGATGCACCTGAGACATGGTGGGATTCTTTCTGACGTCGAACAGAAGAGAGCAAAGTCAATGCTCCCCTATGCAAACTAAGGAGTGTGAGAGATGCCAAGAGCAGTAGATGGAACCAGGCGTTCGGACAGAAGGAAGAAGATTCTCAATCAGGCCAAAGGCTATTGGGGAAGAAGAAGCACCAACCACCGCATTGCAAAAGATGCCGTTGCTAAGGCAGGGCAGTATGCATATCGCGGCAGGAAGGAGAAGAAGAGAGATTTCAGAAAGCTCTGGATTGCAAGAATCTCAGCAGCTGTACAGGCTGAGGGCCTCAACTATTCACAGTTCATGCATGGCCTCAAGCTGATGAATAACTCCCTTAATAGAAAGGCTCTTTCCAATATGGCAATCGAGGATAAGGCTGCATTCGCAGCACTCGTGGCAGAGGTGAAGAAGGCACTCGCCTAAGGAGGTTATATGACCACGATTGAAAGCAGCAGGCTATTGCTGATGAGAGTACAGAAGGCTGTCGGTCTTATCAGGCACCTTCGCGATGAGAACAAGGAACTCCTGGCAAGGTTCACTCTTGTTGAGAACCACAACAAGGAGCTTCAGGATCTTTACGACAAGCTCAGTACAGACCAGGCTGCTATCGATCAGGCCATTGCTTCCGCTCTCGAACAGCTTGATACATCCCTTGGAGAACTGGAAGGCTTCGAGGATTTCGGGACTCTCGATTCCGCGGAGCTTTCAGAGGCAGAAGACTTCTCAGCCGGACTCGAGGAAACAGAGGATATCGAGACATTCGAGGACGAGGATCTTTAAATCTATTCCTTTCATGGACACAAGGAGGCAGCGATGCCTCCTTTTTCTATTGATTGACAGGCTCTCTTTCTGTATCTTCTTGCTGTGAAGAATTTCCTGAGGGAGCTTTATCTCATACCTGTATATCTATATAAAGCACTCATAAGTCCGTTTGCAGGCCCTTGCTGTCGCTATACGCCTTCATGTTCGATTTACATGATGCAGGCAGTGAAACGGTTTGGAATCATAAAAGGAACCATAATGGGTGCCGCGCGGCTTCTGCGGTGCAGAAAGGCATTTCTCGGCGGACCGGATCCCGTTCCTGATGAATGGTCCTGGGCTAGGATCAAAGCGGACTGGATTGCTTACAGAAAGCAGAAAGATTAATCACAGATAGAATGGACAAACGAGAACAGGACCTGCATTGCCTGTTCGTTGTAGCCCCCTTCCGGGATAATGAGATCCGCATATTCCTTCATCGGTTCAATGAAACTGAAATGACCGGGCCTCACAACCTGGGTATATTGCTCTATGACACTCTCCAGCGTCCTGCCCCGCTCTGCGATATCACGCTGCAGACGCCTGATGAAGCGGATATCCGCAGGCGTGTCGACATAGAGCTTTAGATCGAGAATATCCCGGATACGTTCATCGTAGAAAATCATGAGGCCGTCAATGATTATCAGCTTCTTCGGCTCGACCCTGATGAATTCATCCTTTCTTCTATGATGAACAAAATCATACTGTGGCATCATGCACGGCCTGCCATTCTTGAGATCTGTCAGATTCTCAAGCATGAGATCCATATCAAAAGCATCCGGATGGTCAAAGTTGTATGCGGTTATGTTGTCATTGCTGATGAAGGGAGCACTTTTGTAATAGCTGTCCTGTGAGACCAGCACAGACTCGGCATGAGATTCTTTGATTCTTCGCACAACCGTGCTCTTGCCCGATCCTGAACCACCTGTTATCCCAATCAGCTTGACATCCATATCATTCATCCTCATCAGTCTTCAGGACGGCAAGGAACGCGCTCTGTGGAATCTCTACGTTGCCTACCATCTTCATGCGCTTCTTGCCTTCCTTCTGCTTTTCCAGAAGCTTTCTCTTTCTGGAGATATCACCACCATAGCACTTGGCTGTTACATCTTTTCTGTAAGCGGAAACGGTCTCTCTTGAAATAATCTGCCCGCCGATAGCTGCCTGAATTGCAATCTTGAACTGCTGTCGGGGAATTTCCTTCCGGAGCCGTTCGCAGACCACCCTTCCACGTGCCTGCGCATTTCCTTTGTACACAAGCTGGGAGAGTGCATCAACGCTGTCGCCATTGACAAGGATATCCATGCGCACCAGTTCCGTTGCCTTGTATCCGACCACCGAGTAATCAAAAGAAGCGTACCCGCGTGAGATTGATTTCAGACGGTCATAGAAATCAAAGAGGACTTCAGAAAGAGGCATCTCATAAATGAGCTCCACCCTTTTCTCATCAAGATAATTCATCCCCGTCTGTACACCGCGTTTCTCCATGCACAGTGTTATGATAGGGCCAACATACTGTGTTGGCGTTATGATATCCGCAGAAATATATGGCTCCTCTGCGAAATCAATACGCGTCACATCAGGATACTCCAGAGGATTATCAATCTCGAGAGTCTCTCCGTTCTTCATATGCACGATGTAACGCACGGAAGGTGATGTGAAGACGATTGATAGATCGAATTCCCTTTCAATCCTCTCCTGGACGACTTCAAGGTGCAGCATTCCCAGAAAGCCGCAGCGGAATCCGAATCCAAGCGCTGCTGAATTGTCTTTTTCATATACGAGCGAGGCATCATTCAGCTTAAGCCGCTCTATAGCATCCTGCAGTTCCTCATAATCGTTGCTGTCAACAGGATAAATGGAGGAAAAGACGACTGGCTTCACTTCCTTGAATCCAGCCATTGGTTCATCTGCCGGGTTATCCACAAGCGTGACAGTATCACCGACACGGATATCGGAAATCGTCTTGATGCCAGCGATGAAATATCCGACATCACCAGCTGCAAGATGCGGTCTCGACACAAGCTGCAGCTGGAAAATGCCCACATCCTCTGTTCTATATTCCGCACCTGAATGCATGAATCGGATAATATCACCAGGACGAAGCGTTCCGGAAAACAGCCTGCAATGCACGATGACACCCCTATATGGATCATAGTGGGAATCGAAGATAAGAGCTTTAAGAT
The DNA here is from genome assembly GCA_949295505.1 of uncultured Spirochaetales bacterium. Taxonomy (GTDB): domain Bacteria; phylum Spirochaetota; class Spirochaetia; order Sphaerochaetales; family Sphaerochaetaceae; genus Ornithospirochaeta. Next base: position 27,233 of record CASFLH010000050.1, read on the forward strand.
GATCTTCAGGATTGCCATCTGGAGGAGGAATAAGCTTTACGATAGCTTCATAAAGCGTATCAACACCTTCTCCTGTCTTTGCCGATACAAAGCATGCAGAATCAGGATCAAGGCCAAGATCATGGTCTATCTGGTGCAGGCATGAAGGAATATCGGCAGACGGAAGATCTATCTTATTTATGACAGGTATGATCTCCAGGTTGTGCTCCATCGCAAGATAGAGATTGGCAAGCGTCTGCGCCTCAACGCCCTGAGAGGCATCAATCAAAAGAAGAGCTCCCTCACATGAAGATATCGCTCTCGATACCTCATATGTGAAATCAACATGGCCGGGAGTATCTACAAGATTGAGCTCATACTCCTCGCCATCCGCTGCAGTATATGGAATGGTGACAGCCTGACTCTTGATGGTGATGCCACGCTCCCTCTCAATGTCCATATTATCCAGGATCTGTGTCTGCTGAGGACCTCTGGATGTAACAAGACGGGCCCGTTCGATGAACCGGTCCGCCAGTGTGGATTTCCCATGGTCTATATGGGCAATAATGCAGAAATTTCTCTTATGCTTTGTATCAATCATACAAGATCCGTAGCGTGCTCTGCAGGCGGGAAACCAAACATCTCCCTGATGTCCTTATCATCAAGGGTCTCCTTCTCAACAAGCGCAGCGGTAAGCTGATCCAGCTGGTCACGGTGCTCTGTGAGAATCGTTCTTGTCTCATCCATGCATCTATCGAGGATTTTATGTATTTCCTGGTCAATGCGCCTTGCGGTCTCTTCTGAATAATCCTTATGCTGCGTAATCTCACGACCAAGGAACAAAGGCTCATCATCATTCGCAAGCGATATGAATCCTAGATCAGACATACCCCACTCGGTCACCATGCGTCTTGCCATCTCAGTTGCCTGCTTGATGTCATTTGAAGTACCTGTAGTCGTCTCTCCGTATACAACGTCCTCAGCGACGTAACCGCCCATGCATATTTTGATTCGGTCCTCCAGGTACGATCTGTTTTTCGTATAGGAATCCTTCTCGGGGAGGCTCATCGTGAGACCAAGAGCCCTGCCATGAGGGATGATAGTCACCTTGTGAAGCGGATCAACGCTCTTCAGATAATAATGAAGCAGTGTATGGCCAGCCTCATGATAAGCTGTGGCCTTCTTTTCCTCCGGTGTCATATATACAGACTCTCTGGCAACGCCAAGAAGAATCTTGTCGCGGGCTTTCTCGAAATCATCCATGCCAACAGTCGTGCGGTTTGACCTCGCTGCGAACAAAGCGGCCTCATTGACAAGGTTTGCGAGATCAGCGCCAGAAGACCCCGGAGTTGCGCGTGCAATACGCGGCAGATCGACATCTGCGGCAGTCTGAACTTTCTTCGCATGAATACGGAGTATATCGAGCCTTTCCTGCACATCAGGCAGAGAGACCACGACCTGCCTGTCAAAGCGTCCAGGTCTCAGAAGCGCTGGATCGAGAACATCAGGCCTGTTGGTAGCAGCCATTACAATCACACCAGGATCCGAGGAGAAGCCGTCCATCTCTACGAGCATCTGGTTCAGCGTCTGCTCCCGCTCATCATGGCCTCCGCCAAGTCCAGACCCCCTTGAACGACCGACAGCATCAAGCTCATCGATGAATATGATGCATGGCGCATTCTTCCTCGCCTCTGCAAAAAGATCGCGCACACGGGCCGCCCCCATACCAACAAACATTTCCACGAAATCCGAACCAGAAGTATGAAGGAACGACACGCCAGCCTCGCCTGCTACGGCTCTGGCCAGAAGAGTCTTTCCTGTTCCAGGAGGTCCAACAAGAAGGACACCACGCGGAATCCTGGCTCCAATCTTAACGAATCTATCCGGATGGCGCAGGAAGTCCACAACCTCCTGCAGCTCATTCTTTGCTTCCTTCTGACCAGCAACATCGGCAAAAGTGACTTTCTTATCATTCTTACCATACATCTGCGCATGGCTCTTGCCGAAATTGGACATCATTCTGTTACCACCGGCAGCACCTGTCTGGCGCATTATCATGACAATCATGACAATGAAGATGACCCATGGCAGCAACTGTATCAGGATATACCAGAACGGGGTCGGCTGGATCGCTCCGGTCACATCAATACCGTTGTACTTCAGTATCTGCAGCAGGGTATCATCATAATAAGGAATGCGGCATGTTCCCTCTGCTCCATTCTCAAGCGTGTAATTGATGATATTCTGTTCTACAATCGTCACGCTGCGGACGTTGCCGCTTTCCGCATATGAAAGGAACGTCGAATAGGATGTCTCAGTACGCTGCACATTCGAGGTATCGCCCATAAAGACATAGGCAAAGGAGATAATCAGCAGAATAAGCGCTACCAAAGCTAAACGGCTACGCCTGGTGCTGCCTTTCAGATCATGCTTACCGCCGTTTCCACCATTATCACTACCCCAGTAACGGTACTGATCATATATGTTCTTCTTAGGCTTATCCCCATTCTTCTTATCATCCTGGGGCTTGCCTCCCTTATCATCAGGCTCATTTGAATGAGGCGTCTCCGGAGCTTTGTCCTGAGGCTTTTCCTCATTTTTCTCATAGTCTTTATCGTCCATAGGATTCATCTTTCTGAATATATCTATATTCCATTTCAATAGCAAGGGCAGAACCCGCAGGCGAAGAAGACAGGAAATGTGCGGACAGCCTGTCTCTTCCCCCCGCGAATCTGGCAAAATAAGCCACAATGCCATTCCGGTCCTCGAGGACCAATGAATATGGCACACGCATATCCTTCTCCAGCTCTGAAACTTTTCTTTCCCCATCGCGCAGCGCGATGCGGTCACCTTCTCTTGATGTACGCAGAATGACAGGACAACTCAGCTTTGCCTCATCAAGTACCAGTGTCAGAGAATCTGGTTCCGCTTTTTTCAGGACAAGACCCTGAAAATGCAGGTCCTTTCCATCATAAGGCAGCACGAAATCATCAAGCGGAGGATAAATCCGCAATGCAGAGTCGGAAAAATAGAAAAACAACCCTGCTTTATCAATGCGGCCTTTTCCAGACCTTGCTTTAATGCAGATTTCATCAACTGTTCTTCTTGAGACTCTCCCCTCATTCCTGCCAAGCATACGGAAAGCCTCGAAAATGAATTCATCACGGCAGAATGGCGGTGCGGAAAGAAATGCACGGCGGTCTGCCTCAATGAAGAATGAACAAGTATATGGAATCGGAATCCAGCGTTTCCTGATAACCGAGATGCCTGAAGCTATGCGGAAAAGACTCCAGCGCTCCTCTTCGGAAATAAGGGGAAGGATCTTCCTCCTCACCATATTGCGCAGATATCCGGTATCAGAATTCGTGGAATCCTCTGACCAACGCAAACCTGCCGCTGCAAGGAAACGCATTATCTCAGCCTTTGGCACGGATAGTATCGGGCGGAAGACCTCCCCATCATCACGTATTATTCCTTGATATGCATAGAAAGGAGCGCCGGCAAGAATTCGCATCAGGACGGTCTCCACCTGATCCTCACGATGATGGGCTGTAAGGATACGCGAGAACCCTTCCTCCTTCCTGATTCTGCGGAGAATCCCATACCGGATCTCACGCGCGGCTGCCTCCACTCCGATGTTCTTCTCTTTAGAGAGGGCTGTAACAGCACCATGCGGCACATTGACCACACGCATTGGGATTCCAAGGGAAGACGCATTCTGCCTGTTGAGGGAAATCTCATTCTCAAGCTCGGAACAAGGCCTGAGCGCATGATTAATATATACGCACTCCGTTCGCTCTGGGGCCAGAAGAGCAAGAATGATAAGAAGGAAAAGCGAGTCAGATCCGCCTGAAAAC
>CASFLH010000051.1 GCA_949295505.1 uncultured Spirochaetales bacterium
ATGACCCTGCGGGAGAATTGATCTATAATCGTGGACAGATAGGCCCAGCCTGCCTCCGTGCGGATATATGTTATATCTGTGGTCCAGACGGCATCTGGAGAGCTGATAAGGACATCCTTGGCCCTGTTGACGATAGCGGGAGAGCTGGCGGACGAGAGCTTAGAGCGCTTTGGCCGGAATCGCTTTTGCGTGGTGGCAGCGGTGATTCCCATCTCTTTCATATACAGGGAGACGGTGGACTGGGCTATCTGTATGCCTTCTCCATGAAGCAGGAGTGTGATCCTTGGAGCACCAAGGAGCGGATCGGAAGCATGCATCGACATGATTCTCATGCATATGGAGGCCTTCCTCTCATTCCTTCCGCTGCTGCTGGCGTAGAAGAATCTATAGAACCCCGATCTCGATACATGCAGGCACTCGCACATCAGGCTGATGTCGTATCTATCCGAGTTCTGCATTATGAATCTGAATCTCCTGTCTTTTCGTTCATGAAGAAGGCAACTGCTTTTTTTAGTATTTCGATTGTCTCCTTCTGCCTCTTTATAGTTTTCCTTGCAGCTTCCAGCTGCTGCTCCGTTGAGATGTAGTCATCATCGAAGCAGTGCGGGTCCTTGTTGTAGGCTGTAACCCAGTTCTCCACGGTCTTGAGAGGGACTCCGAATTCCTCCGCCGTCTTGATTGTCCCTTCATGCTGGATGCAGATCAGTTCCGCTACCATCTTGCGGAATTGCCTTGAATACCTCTTTGGCATCTTCTCCTCCTAATGAGTGTTATACCCTTGATTTCCTGTGTCCACGAAAAAAAGAAGGGTGAACAGCTGGAGATTATCCTTGACAGAAAACAACGGGGGGGGGGGGTAGGCTATAAAAGATTGGAGGGTGATATGAGGAAGAGAATAGGCTTCGCTCTGATTATAGTCTCGGTCATCATGGCCGTTGTCGCTTGTCGGCCGGATAACTGGTGGGAAGATTACTGGTGGCCGGATAAGTTCCCGGGAGAAGACAAACCATGGCAGCCCATAGAAATGACTGACAAGGAACTCATCGAGGAAATGATGCGGGAGTTTGATCCTCAGTCAGTTCTTAGGGAAGCAAGGAACGGGAGGAGGGGCGATTCCATATGGAGCGAGGTCCTTAATGCGGCGGCAACTTCCAGCGTCCCCGCAGCCAGGAATACAGTACAGTCTGGAACATATGAGGTTCTTGTTCATTTCGATGACTATAAACTTGGTGAAGTTACTCTTGAGGGTGTCCTTAAGTATTCATTTGATGTTCCGAAAAGCAATGGCGTCGTTGCTGCATTTCGCGTAGATGACGTGGATGGCGAACCTCTTCAGATCAGAGGACGAGCAGAAGAAAGCATATCTGTAACTCAGTTCATTATTCCAGATACGGTTATTGAAGATCCTGCTGCTGTAGTATTTGTTGCGGAAGATGATTTTATTGTAAGTGATTCTCAATCAATGAATAAGCCTATGTCTTCTGTCATCAGCGCAGGCAATGAGTCTGTCACTTATGATGAAGTTGAGAACGGGACAGCTGTGCCAGGAAATCTATCCGCAGAACAAGTCGCTACTCTGTTCTCTTTCGAGGATCTTCTCTACGCATTCAACGAAGAGGAATCCAATAATCTCACTGTTGCAGGACTTGAGATAATCAGTGGACAGTACACATGTGATTTCTCGGTTGTGATGAACTCTTTTGATACAGGTTCGATGGTCATTACAGGAATCCTTGAAGGTACGGCAACCAGGGAAAGTGTTTATAATACATTGCTGAAGGATTTCAGCCTATCAACGCCGGACGATGTGGCATTGACGGTCATTCCGAACGGAGATACGGGTTCGTACAGAGTGACTGTAGACATTTCCGGAAGTGCTAATGCCAATGCAAATGCTGGTGGCTTGATGTCAAAAGACAGTGATACATATCTGAGACCGGCAAGCCTGAATGGTACAATTACAGTTAATGGAACTTCTGTTCCTGTTGCCGATTCAAGAGGTAGTGGGACAGAATCTGATCCATATATGATTTATACACCTGGTGAACTTCATTCGATTATCAGATATCTTGCTTCCAATGAAGCAGAAGATAAGCTGTATGTCAGATTGGGGCATGATATCGATCTTGCATCTTATCCTTATGCTGACTGGTATACAGATAAGCTTGCCTCATATGATTTTGATGGGGATGGTCACGCCATAAACGGACTTGACGCTTATTTCAGTAAGTCGATTGATGCAGAAAGCCGAATTCGCGATGTTGTTTTCACGGAAAAAACAAAACATTCCATTACTGAAACACTTTATGGCACTATCGAGAATGTTGCAGTAGAAAGCGGAAAGATCAGCGTGGATAGGGATACTTATACCGGCAGCATTGCAGATTCTATGGAGGATGGGGCTGTAATAAGGAATGCTGTAAACCATGCTGATGTTGAGAATACCGGAACCGGTTCGAATAGTAGACATACCGGTGGTATCGTCGGCCTCTTCAATGGTGGAACCGTGGAGAATGTCAGGAATTATGGAAATATCTCGGATTCAAGGGAAAATGCAGAGGCTGGTGGAATTATAGGTCGCCTTTCAGGAGAAGGTTCTCATAAAATCGATAAAGCCATCAATTATGGAAACGTTACAGCACATTATGCAGGAGGGATTGCCGGTTATCTTTTCAAGACTGCTGATATTTCATATGTCGAGAACAGAGGTGATATAAAGGGCATCAATGCCGGAGGAATCATTGGGAATATGTCCACATCCCTGAGTGTCACCAAGATAATGTATGCAATCAATTCAGGCTCTGTTGATGGTTCTTCTTCCAGTGGGGGCATTTCGACAGGAGTTTCTTCTCCGGTTGAAATCATCGGTGCCATGAACACGGGTGCCATCTCAGGCGGCGCTGCTGCGGGAATCGCTCATTCTGAATATCATGGTGCAGGAAATGAAACGGCTTCTGTAAAAGCTTCGTATTCCAGTGGTGAAATCGATACAACAGGAACGGCCGGTGGAATAATAGTTTTCAAGAATGATTCCATTAATGAATATTTTGGTTTTGACGCCTGCTATTTCTCTGATGCGGAAAACGGAGCTGGATTTATCGGACAAACTGAAGCTGCCGAGATTGATGGAATCACCAAGATCTCGGGTGATGTGGACTGGATTGCAGCTCAGGAGTCAATGAATGAAGTGCTGAAAGACAGTGGCTGTGGGTTCGTGTTTGCTGATGCTGCTGCAGATAAACCACCAGTTCTTCCTTCTGTAGAGCAGTTCTTTGTTGATTGAGCATTTTTGAAATGCGTATGGCAGGGCTCGTGGAGACACGGGCCCTTTCACATGAGTGAGACATTGTTTCATGATGCCTAAAGCTTGAAAGCGAAGGCATGTTTTCTGTATATTAAGCCGGTAGGAGAATAGAGATGTTCAAACCTGTAAGCAATAAAGTTGATTTCCCTAAGATGGAAGAAGATATCCTGAAGTTCTGGGAAGAGAATGACATCTGCGACAAATCCATTGAGCAGCGTCCTGCGGACAATGAGTATGTGTTCTATGATGGGCCTCCGTTCGCGACGGGCCTTCCGCATTTCGGTCATTTCGTACCAGGAACAATCAAAGACGCCGTTCCTCGCTATCAGGCGATGAAGGGCAAGAGAGTCATCAGACGCTTCGGATGGGATTGCCATGGCCTTCCTGTAGAGAATGAGGTCGAGAAGACTCTGGGAATCAAGGGGTACTTCCAGGTAATGGACTATGGTGTTGCCAAGTTCAACGAAGCATGCCGCTCAATTGTTCTCAGATACACGAATGAGTGGAAACACACCATCACAAGGATGGGACGCTGGGTTGATTTCGAGCATGGATACCGCACGATGGACAAAGACTATATGGAATCTGTCTGGTGGGTGTTCAAGACTCTTTATGACAAGGGCCTGATTTATGAGGGGTACAACATCCTGCCGTATTCGCCGCAGCTTGCTTCCCCGCTTTCCAACATGGAAGTCAGCCTGGGTGGTTATAAGGATGTCACAGATCCTGCTGTCACTGTGCGCTTCAAGGCGGATGGGGAGGATAACACATACTTCCTCGCCTGGACGACAACACCTTGGACACTTCCCTCAAACCTCGCGCTCGCGGTTGGCCCGGATATTGACTATGTGAAGGTCCGTGACGAGGAGTCAGGAGATTTTTATTACCTCGCCGAGAAGCTTCTGAACAAGTATTACAAAGAGGGCAAGGGTTGCGAGATTGTCCAGCGTATGAAGGGCTCGGAGCTGAAAGGCAGGACTTATGAGCCGCTTTTCCCGTATTTTGCAGGTCTCAAGCAGAAGGGAGCCTTCGTTGTAGTCTGCGGTGATTACGTCACCACGGAAGATGGCTGTGGTATCGTTCATACAGCTCCAGGCTTCGGTGAGGATGACTACAATGTGCTCAAGGGAACAGGAATCCCTGTTGTCTGTCCAATCGATGCTGAATGCCGCTTCACCGATGAGGTCCCTGATTTCAAGGGCCGCTTCGTCAAGGATACTGATAAGGATGTCATCCAATGGCTGAAGGAGCATGGTTCCCTTGTAAAGAAAGAGAACTATCTCCACGCATATCCATTCTGCTATCGCACCCATATGCCGCTTATCTATCGTGCTATGAGCTGCTGGTTTGTTGATATCCAGAAGATCAAGAAGACGATGCTTGAATGCAACGATCAGATCAGATGGGTTCCTGACCACATCAAGTATGGCCGCTTCGGCAAGTGGCTTGAAGGAGCAAGGGACTGGGCTATAAGCCGCAACAGATTCTGGGGCAACCCGATTCCTGTATGGAAGTGCGATGGCTCTGACTACATCGAGGTCATCGGCTCGGTTGAGGAACTTGAGAAGAAGTGCGGCAAGAAGGTTGAGGATCTGCATAAGCAGTATGTGGATGAGCTCACATGGCCTTCTCCGGATGGAAAGGGAACGATGAGAAGGATCCCTGATGTCCTTGACTGCTGGTTCGAGTCAGGTTCAATGCCATATGCCCAGGAGCATTATCCATTTGAGAACAAGGAAAGATTCGAATCAATCTTCCCTGCTGATTTCATCAATGAGGGTCTGGACCAGACCCGCGGATGGTTCTATTCGCTGACGATTCTTGCTGCGGCACTTTTCGGAAAGCCAGCATTCTATAACTGCATCGTTTCCGGTATCGTGCTTGCCGCTGATGGCCGCAAGATGTCAAAGAGCGAGAGGAACTTCACGGATCCGATGGAGATTATCAACAAGTACGGCGCTGATGCGCTCCGCTTCGCGCTCATTGATTCCACGCTTGTGAAGGCCGATGATCTGAAGTTCTCGGATGAGATTGTCAAGGATGTTCTCAAGAGCCTCCTGATTCCTCTATGGAACGCATATTCCTTCTTCGTGACATACGCGAACATTGATGGATATGAGCCTTCAGAGACCCCGTATGAAGAGCTTGCGAATCCGCTTGACAGATGGATTATCTCCAACCTTAACAGATTGGTGAAGACTGTCACGGATGCGATGGACAGCTATGATGTCCAGGCTGCGTGCTCCGCGCTCACAGCATTCATCGATGATCTCAATAACTGGTACATCAGGCGCTCAAGAAGAAGATTCTGGAAGTCTGAGAATGATGGTGACAAGAAAGAGGCGTACGATACACTTTACCGCGTTCTTCTTACATTCGTTAAAGTCGCGGCTCCTTTCGTGCCATTCGTTACAGACGCAATCTATCTTAACCTCCGCACAGAAGGCATGAAGGAATCCGTGCACCTCTGTGATTACCCTGAATACAATGAGAGTGAGAGGGATGAGAATCTTGAGACGGAGATGAGCCTTACAATGAAGGCTATCGCGATGGGCCGTGCTCTCCGCTCTTCTTCGAACATCAAGATAAGACAGCCGCTTTCCGAGTTCCTCATTGTTGACAGGAGCGATGATGAAAGGAAGATCCTTGAGGATAATTCCTCAATCATCGCAGAAGAGCTTAATGTGAAGAAAGTGACGATCCGCAGCGATGAGTCTTCTCTTGTCACATATTCCGCAAAGGCTAACTTCAAGGTTCTTGGCTCCAAGCTCGGGAAGAACATGAAGGAGGTCGCGGCGGAGATCCAGAAGCTTTCATCCAGTGAGATTGCCTCCATTCTCGATGGTATACCGCTCCAGGTGAAATATTCGGAAGGCGAGATTGCCCTTTCTGAGGGGGATCTTGTTGTCCAGAGAGCTGAGAAGGAGCATGTGAAGGTCCTCAATGAAGGCGCTATCACTGTAGGCTATGATACCGAGATCACGGAGAGCCTTCTGCTTGAAGGCATTGCCAGGGATCTTGTCCGCTTCGTGCAGACCGAGAGGAAGGAGAAGGACTTCGAGGTCGCTGATCACATCCATCTTACTGTATGGGGTGGTGATAACCTGAAGAAGGCAGTCGAGGCTTTCAGGTCTTATATCAACGAAGAGACACTTGCCGATACGCTTGATGTTGCGGAGAATGATGGCTGCACTACGGAAATCGGTGAGGAGACAGTCTTCGTCAGCGTTGTGAAGGCATGAGGGCGAGACTTTCTGCAATCATCATCGCGCTGATCCTGCTTTCGTCCTGTGTCTATACATGGAGAGGAGATATCTCCTCTCTCGACAGGATGGGAGGACCAGGGAAAGTTGTGATTACCCTTGATGCCGCAGCATTGAAGAAGAGCGGGGCTTCCGCTCTTCTTCCTGACAATGAGCTTGTCTCACGTCTTGATAGAGTCTCTGTTGAGCTTACACCCACATCCGACGAGTATCCGCTTGAGTTTGATGGATGGGAAGTCACGGGTACTGCAAACGGGCTTCTTTCATCGACAGAAGTCGGAACATTGCTTATCTGGGATCCTCAGTTTGTGCGGGCGGATGGCTCGCCAAGGCATTACACAAGCCGTTCGCTCGGTCTTTCCGCAGGTGTCCCGGAGGATGGAATCGTGCTCTTCACCAGTGATGATTACACTGCTGCTCATTCCCGGCTTTTCCGGGGACATGATGGCTTTATACCAGCTGAAACGCTCTCACTGATGAAGACTGCTCTCGCTTCGCTCTATATTGATTCTCCAGTGACGCTTCCACCTCTTGGTTTTGATATCCCGAAGGAGACAATCGCAAAGATAGAGAACCTGCTTCTTCTTCTCGGGGATGGGGATGCTGCTTTCATGCTTTCAGGTGAAATCCGGATGGTTGATGAAGATAGCGCCAGAACGCTCTGCACACTGCTGCGGAATATGCTTGTGCAGGAGATAAGGAGAAGCGGAGAGCGGCTTGACGTCAAGGCGCTTTCAGGTATCTTCACATATGAGGATTCTCTTCTCAGAATCTCTGGTTACAGACTTTCTTATGATAAGGTGAGCCAGCTGCTCACAAAGGAGTTATGACATGCCGCTTTATGAATATAGATGCACCAAGTGCGGAAAGGATTATGAGGTTATAAAGGGCTTTTCCGAAGATGCGGACCACGATGTCTGCCCTGATTGCAAGGCACCGGCGGAAAGAGTATTCTCAGAAGCACCTGCCGTGGTTTACCATGGTTCAGGGTATTACTGCACCGATCATAAGTCAGGGTGCAGTGACTGTAAGTGTAAGAAGGACTGAGTGAAATGAAGAAGAGAATTCTCACAGGCGACAGGACAACAGGGAAGCTCCATCTGGGACATTATGCCGGATCGCTTCTTTCCCGTGTCCAGCTGCAGGATGAATATGAGGAGTTCATTCTCCTTGCGGATGTACAGGCGCTGACAACGCATTTCAGCAATCCGGAGCTCATCAACAGCTCAATTTATGATGTTGCTATCGATAATCTTGCTGTTGGCCTGGATCCGGAAAAGGTCACGTTCATACAGCAGTCGATGATTCCATCCATCGCAGAGCTGACCATATTCTATTCAATGCTTGTGACCGTGAACCAGCTTGGACATAATCCAACAATCAAGACAGAGGCGAAGAATTATGGTTACAAGGAGCTGACATACGGCTTTCTTGGCTATCCTGTATCACAGACTGCTGACATCACATTCTGCAATGCTGATCTGGTGCCCGTCGGAGAGGATCAGATTCCGCACATAGAGCTTGCGCGCAAGATAGTCAGGAAATTCAATGATCTCTATGGTACATCAATCACAGAGCCTGAATACAAACTCTCCTCTGTCTCAAGGCTTCCTGGTCTCGACGGGAATGCCAAGATGGGGAAGAGCCTCGGGAATGCCGTCTATCTTTCAGACAGCGAGGAAGTGCTGAACGAGAAGATCCGCAATGCTGTCACTGACACGAACAGGATATCTGTGAAGATTCCTGGGAATCCGGATGTCTGCACTGTCTATACCTACCATAAGGCCTTCAACCCTGAAGAGGCTGGCAATGTATGTTCCATGTGCAAGAACGCCGAGATGGGTTGTGTCGCCTGCAAGAAGATGCTCATGAAGAAGATGAATGAGATCCTTGCCCCGATAAGAGAGAAGCGTCATTACTATGAGGAGCATAAGGAAGAGGTGAGGGATATCATTCATTCCGGCACTGCGAAAGCCAATGAGATCGGCAACAGGAACATTGCGGAAATCAAGGACAAGATGCATATTGTGCTGAAGTGATGGGCTTGTTTTCCCTTTTATACCGGCCGCAGCGGAATGTCTGTGGCCTTTCTTTTTTGTACGGATGATTCCTCGTTTGCGGGGTAGGATCATGAATATTCCGGGGAAGATTTTTTTCCTCCTTCATGGGATAATGTCTCTATGAAACATCATTATGATATCCTCATTGTCGGTACAGGACTGTATGGATCTGTGTTTGCGCATGAAGCGGTGAAGAAGGGTCTTTCTGTTCTGATGCTGGAGAAGAGAACACATGCTGGAGGCAATATATATACCGAAGAGAGAGACGGCATCATAATACACAAGTATGGTGCCCATATCTTCCATACTTCTGACAAAGAACTCTGGGATTATGTGAACTCTCTTGTACCATTCCATCCATTCATCAATTCCCCGATAGCAAATTATCATGGCCATATCTATAACATGCCATTCAATATGAACACATTTGCCCGCATGTGGGATATCTCGACGCCGGAAGAGGCGAGGCAGATTATCAGGAAGCAGAGGGGAGAGATCGCAGGTGCCCCGCGCAATCTTGAGGAGCAGGCTATTTCCCTTGTCGGGCGTGATATCTACGAAACGCTCGTGAAAGGGTATACAGAAAAGCAGTGGGGACGTCCATGCTGTGAGCTCCCTCCCGATATCATCCGCCGCATCCCTGTGCGATTTGTCTATGACAACAATTATTTTTCGGACAGGTATCAAGGTATTCCGGAAGGAGGATATACCCCGCTGATAGAAGCCCTGACAGATGGTGCCGACATCCTCTTTTCCACTGATTACCTTGCCGATCGTCCAAGATGGGATTCTCTTGCTGACATGGTGCTCTACACAGGCTGTCTGGATGCGCTCTTCGGATACTCGGAGGGGCGTCTGCAGTACAGGTCAGAGATTTTCGAGGAGGAGCGGCTGGAGACAGAGGATTTCCAGGGCAACGCCGTCGTCAACTACACAGACAGGGAGACTCCATGGACGCGTATTATTGAGCACAAGCATTTTGATAGCGCGGTGTCTCCTGTTACCTGGATAAGCCGGGAGTATCCTGTGGACTATGAGAAGACAGGAGAGCCTTTCTATCCGATCGGTGATGAGCGGAATAAGGCGATTTATGCTGAATACAGGGCAAAAGCCATGAAAGAAAACGGCCTCGTCATCGGAGGCCGCCTTGCAGATTATGCTTACTATGATATGGATAAGACTGTTGAGGCCGCGCTTGCAAAAGCCAGAAGCGTGCTTTAGTTTTCAGCCTCAAGCTTTTCCCTGGCTACGGCGAGCATCAGCTTGATTCTGTTTTCCTGGTTGACCTTGGTCGCAGAAGGATCGTAGTCAATCGGGACGATATTTGAGTCCGGATAGGCTTCCTTAAGCGGTCTGATCATTCCCTTGCCGCAGATATGGTTCGGCAGGCAGCCGAATGGCTGGGTGCAGACAATGTTGTCATAGCCTTTCTCTATCAGCTCCACCATCTCAGCTGTCAGCAGCCATCCTTCACCCATCTTGCATCCTCGGTCGATGAATCTCTCTCCGAATTCCTCAAGTTCCTTGAATGTGGCGGCTGGATGGAATTCACCGTGCCGTTTCACCGCTTCATCGGACCACTTCTCGATTATGGAGAGAATCGGCATGCCGAAATGCTTCATGAAGAAGGCATAGCGGCCTCTGCCTCCATAATACTCCTCATCCTTGATTCCGTTGGAGAAGCAGTAGAGAACAAATCCCATCATCGGTGGCAGCATGACCTCACAGCCCTCATCTTCCAGAAGCCCCTGGAGGTTGCTGTTTCCAAGTCTTGAGTATTTCATGTAGATTTCACCGACGACACCGACTTTTACCCTTGGTATTCTCTTTACAGGGATTGCTGCGAAATCATCGGATATCTGATTGAGCTTCCTCTTCATGTTTCCCCAGAAATAGCCCTTGTTCTCCTCGTAGCAGTCCCCTAGGATATCAGTCCACTTGTCTATCAGCGCATCGGTGTCGCCTTTGTTGATCTCATATGGTCTTGTCTGGTTCGAAAGAAGCATGATGAGGTCTCCATAGACAAGGGCTGTGAAAGCCTGGACAAGCATCGGGAATGTGATTTTGAATCCTGGATTGCTGTTCATTCCCTGAAGGTTTGCAGAGATGACGGGTATATTCCCAAGCCCCGCCCTCTCCAGAGCTTTGAGAAGCAGGAAATAGTAATTCGATGCTCTGCAGCCACCGCCTGTCTGTGATATGATCAGCGCGCAGCGATCCTTATCCACGAGACCTCTGTGGATGGCGTCTATCATCTGCCCGATTACCAGAAGACATGGATAGCACATGTCGTTATGGACATATTTCAGCCCTTCCTGAATGACGGAAGGAGAGGAGTTCTCGAGCAGCAGCGCATTGAAGCCATGGTTCGTGAAGATCCTCTTCATGATATTGAAATGCACAGGAGACA
>CASFLH010000052.1 GCA_949295505.1 uncultured Spirochaetales bacterium
GACCGACAGTTGTGAAACCATCAAACGAAGCAAAAAGACCACAGCAGCACACAAGTGATGCAACCAGCATAATAAGAACTTTTTTCATTTCTTTTTCTCCTTGATTTTGTTCTGTCACCATTAGAAGCTCTTATTGTTTGAGATTCATTACTGCTATATTGCTGTTTTGTTTCCAAATGAAACCTTCGAAATAAAATGAAAATTAGTTTATTGTGAAAGAATGTGATTTCCAAATCAGGGAGGCGGAGCATAACTACCCCGCCTCTTTCCGTCACACATCACCGAAGATATGCTCAGGAGTCCATATCTAAAGCTGGAAGAGGCTGTTAACAATACATCTTTCCATTGTAGATAACGCACACGTGTTAACACCTTATATAGCAAATGTTTATTTTTCTGAGGTAAGCACTCTCTATTTATCTTGCCCAATATAAACATTTACACAGGATTTACCATTTTGACAGTCTGCCTTAGAAAAGATGAGGAATATCATTGAATACTTTCCATCTCTGATATATCCCTTTCTCCAATCCAGACATTCGTACCTTCATTGAGCCTCTCATTGGTTTCTCTGAGATACTTTCTTAGCCCTTTGAGAGCACCCTCTCTTCTTTGTTTGCTCGCCTTAAACTGTGCTTCTGTGAAGTCCACACTGATACGGCTGATTATAGTCGCATAAGTCTCGGTATTAAATCCCATCATGAGGGAGAGCATGTCTCCAAGCTTCAGCACCTCTTCGTAGGTATTTCTGAGAAGAAGGATGATATCCTTGTCCCCGTCAAGCATGTCTTCTACCACTCCAAGCATGTAATCAGATACCGTCTGGCCAGCTGAGTCTGCTCTTTTCTTGACTTCATTGTAGATTCCCTCATCTACACGCATGCTGATGTACTTGTCTCTTGTCTTGCTCATATGTTTTCTCCTATTTTGATTGTTGCTTTGTGACTAAAAGGATTGCTTCAGGCTGAATGTGGAGCTCCTTTCTTTCTTCTGATGAGTATTGGATGTATAGATCCTCATGCTCATGCTTGAACTTGTAAAAGTCGAACTTGTGAGAAGCTTTTATGATTTTGCGATTGTTATGGCTTCTCCTTCATATTCCGCCTGGAGATCATCACAACCCATTCTGCTTGCAAGCTCCTTTATCTGAGACGACAGACTGATTTCAGCTGCTGCCAGATGCTTTCTCATCTCTCGAAGATGCGCCAATTGGATGACCTGTTCTTCCAGAGATTTAGGGACAATAAGGGCTGTTCTCTCGCTCTTCATTTCTTGATTTCCTAATGTTTATTTCAATCAAATGGTCTCACCGTGAATGAACTGCTGCTGTAGTCTCCTTCGTTGAAGTAGAGGTTAAGCTTCAGCGTGTCTGAAGCAGTACTCTTGAATGAATAGTTCAAAGATTTGCTTGCTGGACTCGACCACCAGTGTCCTTCGTTCTTTGTGGATGAAGTGAGTGTCGAGTTGTTTTTGTAGAGGATGATTCCAAACTTGTCATTGTGCCAGATTGCAGTCCATGGTGGATCACATGTGACAGAAGCGGAGACAGAACTTCCGAAGGAATTGCCTTTCCACTGATAGTTGTTGTTGCTGTCTTTGTTTCCTGTCGCATAGAGATTGTTCCCACTTGCACAGATGGTCTTGATTGGTACACCTCCCCATGATGTGAATGAGTTGCATGTGGAGGAACCCGAGCGCTTTATTGTCGTGGATCCGATTATGAACTCGGAGTCTTTCTGTCCTAGGTTGTTATTCTGCACATAGAGCGTGTTGAGTCCCTGGCTGCTGTCAGCACCTGAGATGACAAGCTCCGTGAGGTTGTTATCTGAAAGATCCAGGCTCTTGAGCCTTCTGGATGAGATTTCCGCTTTTGTGATTGCCGAGTTTGAAGCATCGATACTGCTTGATGCCGAGTTGAAGTCATGCTCGATTGTGAGCTTCGTGAGCTTTGTGCAATTTGATATGTTGAGATTGGTGAGAGCAATGTAGTTCCTGTCATTGAACTGCTCGATTGCAGTGTTGCTCAGATCCAGCGTCTTCAGGGAGTTTCCAGCCTTCGAGAAGAGACCGTATTCGGTTATAGCATTGCCGGATGCATCGACGTACTGGAGTCCTGTAGGGATATCAATGACATCCTGGATCTGGAAGGATGAGTTCTTGTCGTTCTCTATCCTAAGTTCCCTTAGTTTGTCGTTTCCATCGAGTGAGATTGTGGGGGAAGAAAGTCTTGTATTGCTGAGGTTGAGTGATGAGAGATTCGGGAAGTATTCGAGGTAATTGATGTCCTCTGAGTCGTTGTATACTTCAACAGCATAGCTGAGAGACAGTTTTGAGAGGTCTATTCCCGATACCTGATCAAAGATTGATTTGACATAGATGCCATACATGTCTGAGGAGCTGTCGGCGATCACTCCTGCGCTTCTGATGGCATTGATGAGTGTCTCTGGAAGCATGTAGTTCGTATAGATTGTTATGTCGTAGGTTTCGACCGTGAGTCCGGAGTTCACGCTTGCCCTGATGACTGTAGTGCCGCCATCCTTGTTTCTTCTGACCGTCGCAATGCCGTCCTCTTCAGAAAGTCCTACAGCCTTCGGAACATCCTCGGAGAGTATCTCATACTCGACTCCGTAGATGCTGATTCCCTTGCTGTCTACGAACTTGATCGTGATCTCATCGGAGGTCTCAGAGTTGAATACAAAGCGGTCTATGCGTTCCTGCTGGATGCCTCGCTCCTCGATGACTGGATTGATGCTGTCTGCGGCCACAATGATGGTGAGTGTGTCTATGACATCGTTCTTCAGCTCATTTCCCATCTGCATGATGTCGTAGGTGTAGGTTGCATTCACTGATCTCACAGGTGTGAAGATGTAGTCATTCACTGTGCCGTTGATGAGGTCGAGTGTTGGGATGTCGTCATCGCTTCCAATCACAGAGCCTGATGGTTCCAGAATGAGTTTCTGCGTGTCATCAAGGATTGATGGATAGATGTTGCATTCAAGCTTCAAGGGCTTGTCACTTGTCGTTGCAAAACGGAGCCCGGTAGTAGGGCTGCCGTTGTCGCTATAAGTCGTGAATGATACCGATTCGACTATCGGCTTCACGGTGACTGTGAATGAATAGCTTATAGCCGGATTTACTGTAGAGGTGACGATGAGCCTTGTGTTTCCTGCGTTCTTGCCTGTGATCGTTGCTCTTGTTCCTCCTGAAGACGGAGTGACGGAGAGTATGTTCGAGTCCTCGACATACCATTGAAGTCCTGTTTGATTCGTGTTGGCAGGAACATAATCAACACCGATATTTGTGACATCGCCCTTGCTTATGATGAGAACATCGTCATCACCTTCAGGATTGTACGGAGAAAGGCTCTTCAGCTCGCCTCCAAGGAACACCCTTGCCCTGGCTTCCCTGATTCCAGGAAAGTCGGGAAGTGATATCCTGATGAAGCCTTCCCCCGGCTCTACCAGGGGATTGGGCGTTGCATAGCAAGACCAGGTTTCTCCATCCTGATCCCACATCATCGATGAGAAGACAAGCAGGTCATCATCGACAGAGATGTCCACATCCACATCGCTGTTGAAGAAGTAGTCATCCTCTGCATCGACTCTGGCTGTGATCAGAACCTTGTCCGAGTCAGGAGAGAGTTCGAGGATGTCAGGTGTGATTGCAATCGTCCCGGCAAGAGGAACCTCTGCTGTGATGTTCACTGTAATCTTTGCATAGACTTCCGGTCTCACCTTCGAGCGGGCAACGACGCTTGTAGTTCCAGGCTGGATGCCCTTTATCGAGGCTCCGGAAGTGGAACCCGAGAAGGTCGGTGTAAGCTCAACATGCCGGATCTCGTCAGCAGAATCGTCAATCTTTCCATCTCCGTTGATGTCGTATCCTGAGATGCTGCCATCTGTGCCGTAGACTGGCATTATCGCAGTTCCCTGATACTCCTCATACCATTCGATCTCCTTCTCGACAGTTTCCAGTCCATCGGAGGTCTTCAGCTCGACTTCAAGTTGCCTTATCGTGTTCTCGACAATCTCGATGAGGGCCTCGTCCTGATTTACGAACTCGATCTTGCCGATCTCACCGTTGATGATGAGGGAGCAGGAAGCCTTGAGATCCGGCTTCACGATGCTTGTGGCCGTGATTGTCGCTTCACCTGCCATCTGCGGGATAATCCTCACGCTGAACTGCCCTGACTCGCTGAGTGTGGCAATGGTTGGAGAATCCTCTGCCATCGTGTTGCCATTCTCGATAGACCATTCAACGCCTGTCGGATAGATGACATCATTCTCACCATAGACAGTGGCATTTAGGACATATGTGGCGAAAGGCGGATCTATCTCGATTTCCGTAGCATCGAGTCTGATTGATGCAGGAAGATTATCGAGTGCTTCATCGAGGACAGTGATCTCGGCTTCTGCAAAGATGTTCGGATTCGTTTCGCTTGTCGCCCTTACTTTCGTCTCTCCTGCTCTGACACCTGTGATGACAATTGCATTCTCATCGTTCAGATCCTGCTTGTAGCTGATTCTCTGGATGCCGTCATCTGAGATGGTCTCCCATCTTACAGACTTGTCGAGGGCATCTTCAGGGCTGAAGGAGACTTTCAGCAGTGCCTGCCCATTGAGATAGAGCTGTGTACTGGATGGGGAGATTGAGATGTTCTTGAGTCCACCAGAGATTGTAAGCGTTATCGTGTCGTGAAGCGATGAATCAGTGTTGCTTGTAGCCCTGATGCGTACCGTTCCTGGAGAACGCACTGTGACACCTGCTGTTCCAGGCTCATTCGCAATCTCACGGAACGTGATATGCTCGCTTCCTTCGAGGATCCTCCAGGTGTATGTATCTTCAGCCTCGTTTCCATCGCTGTCATAGGAGAAGACGTTGAGGCGGATCTCCTCTTCAGGATACGGGGGACTTATCTCAATCGAGTTCTCGAAGAAACGTACAGAACTCAGTTTCTTCGTAGCCTGTGCCTCAGTGATGACAAGCACTTCGACTTCAGTGGAGATGTCCGGATTGTAGCTGCTTGTAAGAGTAAGGATGGTCGGATCATCAGCAGCTTTCACCGCACCGATTCTGATACTCTTTTCATCGTTCGTCTCGACACTGATCACACCGTTCGAGTCGGTAGTGTATGAGAATCCTGTCTGGAAGGTGTTTGATGGAACATAGGATACATCGAGTGTGTATTCATCACCATCGACAAGCGTGAGCTTTCTGGAAGACGGTACAAGCCTCAGCAGTTCCACAGTCGGATCTGCACCTTCAGTGATGACAGAGACTGTGAGATCTGCCGTTATCTCCGGATAGCCCTGCGCCGTGACTCTGACCACAGCTGGTGTTCCAAGCTTGATGGCCTCGATTGAGCATCTCTCACCGGATGGAGTGATTTTTACAAGATCCTCTCCCTGTACGACTTCCCAGATGAAATCAGCGTCATCTATCTCCTGGCTTGCAGCGTTGTAAAGGGAGGCATAGACGGTATCACGTGAGCCGAGTTCAAGGTTGAGGGACGATGATGTGAGCTTGATTGCAGATGATGTTATCGACTCCTCTTCAGTGATGACTCTAACTGAAATGTCTGCTGATATGTCTGGATCATCCACGCTTGTTACGGTGACTATAGTAGAACCTTTCTTACTGGCATAGATTTCGAATGATTCTTCGTATTCCCTTTCCGTTATGTCAATAATTCCAGCCTCTGAAGATGATACTGTGAAGCTTCTCTCTTCAGTGGAGGATGGAAGAAATGATAGCCTGATCATTGCACTGTCACCTTCTACAAGTGTCAATGAGCTTGTGTTGGGCACTATTCTTCTGAGATCAGGAGAACCGCTTCCACCACTGGAAGAGCCGGGGTTATAGACTCCGATTGCAAGCGTTGCCGAGATGTCTTCATTGTCTGGAATGGAGACCCTGACAGTTGCATCTCCAGCCTTTGAACCAGTGATTGTCGCACTCTGGGCTGTCTCCTTGTTTGGTGTTATTGAGATGTTTGAACTACCTTCCGTTGCTGTCCATTCAAGGGCATAGCCATCGTATGTCTCACCTGTCACGAGATAGACAGTGGCATTCACTGTCTCAGACTCTCCTGTATCGACTTCGATGGTGTTTCTGTCGAGTTCGATGCGTGAAGGCTGGGTCGCCTCTTCCTGGCTGAGAACCCTCACAGTAGCTCTTGTAGTGACTGAGCTGTTGTTGCTGGAAGATATCGTGATTACTGATGTTCCAGGTTTCTCTGCCCTGATCGTCACTGAATCTTCCGTATAGGAGACGATGCTTACGGAGTCTGAAGAGAGCGAAGGATGTTTGATCCCCTTCGGCGCTGCTTCCGGAAGGTATGAGATGTCGAGTGTGGTCTGGCTTCCCTGAAGCATCGTGATAGATGCTGGCGATGCAATCATAGCGCCAAGTACTGCTCCGGGTTTTTCTCCTTCCCTGTAGATAAGGACTGCGGCTTCGTTGTAGACACTCGGATTTCCAAGGGATGTCGCCCTTAGATAGACGATATCATCAGAGGCGGCTTCAGCCCGGATCCTCGCATAGCCTGTACCGGAATCGATGATTGAGATGGCTGAAGAACTTGTTGACCATGAAATGTCGGCATCAGCTTCCGTACCATCCTGGAAGATGGCTGTCGCCTCGATTTCCGCTTCTTCTCCTTCCTCCAGTTCAAGTACTGTCGGATCAAGCTTCAGTGACTGGATTGAAAGATCCGGATTCTTGTTCTGGTCGTAGACTCCGATTGTGATGTAAGAGAACACATCAGGATTCGCTGTGCTCTGGGCAATGAGATTGACTGTGCCTTCAGCTGTTGTCGTGATATCGACGATATCGTCATTCACTCCGATGATCCTTGCAACAGACTCATCTGAGAGTGACCACTCCACACCTGTCTGATCCGTGTCTGAAGGAATGTATGTAGCCCTGTAGCTGACGCTCTTTCCAATCGGGAAGGATGATGTTGTCTGCGGCTCCTCGCTTGAGAGGTCGATGCTCCGGGCCATCTTTGCCATTCTCATCATTCTTGGCCGTTCATATTCCGTGATGATGATATCCTCGACGGAGTTGCCTACAGTCACCGTGCATGTTGCATAGAGATTCGGATACTCCGAGAGCCTTGCAACGACTTCTGCTGTGCCTGTCGCAAGCGGATTGATGTAGACTCTGGAACCCGAGTTCGAAGAGAGTGAGACGATGCCAGGAGCACTGCTTTCCCACTCTATGAGAGACTGGTCTGTGATGTCCTTGTTGTACTGGTCATAGACTGATACGGAAAGCGATGATGTCGTGTCCCTTGTCGAGATTTCCATGAAGTCTCCGCCGTTGATGACTATCTTGCTTGGAGTCGTGTCAGGGAGAACCATCTCCGATACAGTGACCTGGATTGTGGATGAATACCTGTCATCCGTTGTCGATACCTTGAGATGTGCAGTACCCGGCTTCTGTGTCTCAATGATGGCCTCTTTTGCCGCTGAATCCACCACAATCGTGGCGATATCAGGGTTATCGGGATCGTTTTCACCGATGAGCTCGAAGTTCTGAGCTGCCCTCGGATATGTTCCGATTCTCAGTGTCACAGTCTCCTTCTGGTCAGTCATTATTGAGCTGAGTCTGCTTCCTGTAGACGGATCCTCGAACCATACGCTCTTGAGTTCTCCGGTCACGTTTACGATGAACTCTGCTGAGACTGATGTTGACTTGTCTATCGCCTTGATGACAGTGCGCCCTGTGATGTCACGGCCATTGGCTCCGATACCGTCCGTGTTGAGTTCAAGCGATATGCTTGAGCCTGTCCTGGTGATCTCCTGGAACACTTCATGGTCATACTCCCAGTTCACATCGGCGTCTACCGTGCTTCCGCCTTTCGTCGTCGCACTTGCCGAGATCGTGATGAAGTCGTCGTCATCGATGTCTATCGATGCAGAGCTTCCTGAGAGCGTTATGGATGTGACCTTGTTCTGGCCGAATATATCCAGGGAGCATGAAAGCAGCGTGGATACTGAGAGAATGATTGCAATAAGCGGAAAGAGCCTTGTCTTCACTTTCATATTTCCTCCTCGTGGTCTAGCGTGTGATCTGCTTCTCGTTCCTGATGCAGCGTTCGAGTACAGCCGTTCTGTCCGGAACCTTCTCCGGCAGTGTTATCTTCGTGATGTTCACCTTCTCGCTGTCCCTGCTGCTTCCGGGGATGATGAAGAATGGATTCTCCGTCTCCGAGTAGATGAACTGATTGTTTCTTGCGCACTCTGAAAAGAGCCTGTTCCTGTCCCTGGATATCTCTTCAGGTGAGAAGACGGCCTGGACAACATAGTCTGTCTTCAGCTTCCTCTCGACAGGCTCTACAAGAAGCCCGACTGTTGCGTATTCACCGTCAACAATGGTGTTGTAGGCAAAGAGAAGGCAGTTTCTGCTCTTTTCTCCTGTCTTCACACCCGTGTCGATGATTGCAGCGGGATCAGTGACGATGTTCGGGATGTTCTCGATTATCTCGGCCTTGGCTTTGCTTTCCTCTGCATTCTCTATTGCAGTATTTGAGAGGCTGATGCTTCCTTTCGGATATCCCAGAGCCTCAAGGATCGGTGATGATGAGCGGACTGGAATGGTTGCCCCTTTCTCATGCGATGAAAGCTTTCTGCTGTAGTTCTCCAGCTCCTTTTCAGACGGACTGAATACTTTTCCCGATGTAATGTAAGGCCTGTTCTTCTCGAAGAGATAGCCTTGTTTTGGGTGCTCTGAGATATCCTCGTTCCAGATGAGAGTCTGATCGGTGTTCTGCTTTGAAAGAAAGCTCTGCCAGTTGAAACGATCAAGCAATCCATGTTCAAGCATCGACTTGTAGATGCCTTTCTCCACATCCACATACAGGCAGTCGAGAACAGGCTGCTTATACCCTTTCACGGGGTTGTAGGGATACTCGTTGAACTTGTCCTGAAGCTTGTCGAAGGCTTCTTCGGAAGAGACCACTATCACCCTGTCCCTTACGCATTTCGCCTTCATGTCGAGCATGAACAAGCCTGGGTCATAATCCTCAATCGAGAATGGCCTGATATCAGAGACCATATGGGCGTTGTCGAGATCGAGGACGATGTTTCCCCTGTTATGGATATCGAAGATGATCTGAGCAATGTCGCTGGGTGATGAGATGCGCCCGAATATCGACTTTCTCTTCGGTATCTCATGGGGAGCATATCTGAAATCGGATACGGTCATGTCGAATTGCGATTTGACATTTGGAGTCATCGCACTGATCAGTGAGAATCTCGTGTGGTCGAGGATTATGTGGCCAATGAATTTCCTTTTGAAGATCTCGCTGGCGTAGAATGCGGTACATGCCAGATCATCATCTGAGGGATCTATATTTCCGGAAGGATGGTTGTGGACAAGGTATGCGGCATCGTAGTCCACCTTGCCGATGATTTCCTGAAGCTTTTCCTTTCCACCTGCCGGAACAACACGGACTAATCCACTCAGCCCAGATGTCATTGCGATCTGGCGTACAATCCTGCCATTCTTGGCCAGTACGATGTGGAAGTACTCCAGCATCGGATTGCGATAGATGGAGAACATCTGGGCAATGTCGTGGACATTGCGGACATTCATGCCCAAGAAATCAACGAAGCCGAAGCTGTCCCAGGCTCCCTTTACTGTCCAGGGATGCTGCTCTTTTCCATTCCAGCCTTTCTCAGGTGAGTAATAAGCGGACACTCCATCACGAAGTATGGGGTTGTATCGTCGGGATACATTCCGTACTTTTCGAGCATCTCCTCCGCTTCCTTCTTCTCCCTTTCGAGCTCTTCCTCTGCTCTCATCCGGGCGAGGCAGATCTTCTTCTCTGAAGAGGCTGAGCTGTCCTGATATGTCTTCTTTGAGCTGTTGCAGCTGTTGTCTGTCATAATTCCTCCCTGGATCATCCCTGATTACCGGAGTGCCGTCATCAAGAACGATGATGTCCTCTTTCCTGATGGCATGTCCGTGTGATGCGAAGAAGTCTGAAGCCGTCTGTACCCTGTCAGAGGACGAAAGGATCTTTCCTCTAAGGTCTTCAGCAATATCATAAAGAGTATCTGCCATTCTGTCCTCCTAGAACCTCAAAGGCTCAAGCGTGAGCTTCTGTGTGACGAGAAGCTTGATGCTCCTGCCAGGTCTGATGGTGATTGTCGGCTGTCTGTCTATGAGCCTGTCGATGTACTTTTCGGCAGTACTGCTTACATTGTCCGAAGCGATGCCCATAGCTTCCGCAATCGTGTCCCCCACAAGCTCCGCCTGACTTGCGACTTCGTTCTCGGCAAGAGAGATGAGAGATGCGAGTGCAGTGCCTCCAAGAAGGCTCCAGATATGGTTGTTCACCTTGTCCGCATAGCCTGTGTAGCCCTGTGCATCGATTCCAGGAAGTCCTGGCAGATTGAGGATGAGCCCATCTGGACGTATGAGCTGAGTCCACGCAATAAGCACTCTCTGCTGGCCGAATGTCACTGATGAGCTGTATGAGGCGACAAGCCTTGTACCCTTCGGAATGAGAAGGACGGATCCTGTCAAAGAATCGTAGACGTTCTGTGTGACCTCGGCCATGATCTGCCCCGGAAGATCCGTATTGAGTCCGGTGCGGAGTATCATCGAGATGACCGTCCCCGGTGCAATGTCATTTGTCGTCATGTACTCGAAGCCTGAGTTGGAGCTGAACGATGACATGAAATCGCTCTTTCCCTGCTGGTCATTCTGGGTCGTGTAGCTTGATTCGGTGTTGAGGGCTGATGCTATCGAGGAGATGTCGGGACTCTGCATCTGATAGCCTTCAGAGCGTGACTCCTGATACTCTTCCTCCTTCCTGGTGACAGCAGAGGCATTGCCTCCGAGGTTGATTGTCAGTGAAGGAAGATCCGATGCCTTCAGTCCTGATGAGGGAACTGAAGCTGCTGATGAAGAGGAAGAGTCTATGGCTTCATCCTGCATGTATTCGATTCCGGCAAGATACTCTTCCGGCGTGAGTCCGTAGTCCTCAAGCTCATCAAGAAGCTCTTCGACCGTGATTCCGGTTCCTGCAAGTGTCTCTTCGAGCCTGTCGATGAGATCCTGCTGATAGTCGATGTATTCTGCCGCATCCTCTGCTGCAATGCCTTCTTCAGCCGCTTTGATGATCTCTTCTTCTGTATAACCGTCATCGAGGAGCTCAAGAATCTCCTCATCCGTGTAGCCGAGGTCTCTGAGTTTGTCGTATTCATCTTCAGTGATGCGGCCATCTAGGAGCTCTTCAATCTCGCTGCCTGTGTAAGGAAGGTCAACAGAGAAGAAGTCCTCTGGGAGAGTGCTTGTTGCCACTGCCTCTGAAGCGCCGGCTAGCACTTCATCGATGATTCTCTGATCCGTGACCTCCGTGAGGCTGCCATCGGAATTCTGCCTGTAGACGATACCATCGGGCGTGACTATGAAAGTGCCGTCATCCGTGTTGAGAACGAACATGTTCTGGTCATTGAGCCTCCAGCTGTTTCCGCTCTCAAGTTCCTGTTCTGTGAAATACTCGGGATATGCGTATTCAACCGGAGCGAAAGCAGGTGCTACTTCACGCTCAGCTGTCTCCCTGTTCCCGTTGCTCAGAAGAGGGACTGCCGCAACGAGGAGGATTGCAATGAGGGCGAAGGCGGCTATGCAGATCCTGATGAGCTTCGTGTTTATCCGTTTCGCCATGTCACTTCTTCGTTATTTCGACCCTGTTGTCCTGGGTCATGAGCATGAATGACTGCTTATCCTGAAGAACGAAGTCAGCTATGTAGAAATTCCCTCTTATGACATAGTTGATGATCTCGGCCTTGGAAGTGTTCGAGCCTTCCCTTGGAAGCAGATACAGTGCAGGAGCTCCTGCGGATGTGCTGAAACGTGGATCGAATTGGAAATAAGTCCTCAGCCCGTCATCAAAGACCATTGTTGGTTTCCAGAACACGTTGTCTCCCTTGATTGTGTAGTTCGAGTTCATGTTCTCGACGCTGATGGAGACGCTTGGAATGCTTTCTGCGGACGCTCCGAATGTGGCGATGCCAGGATACTTCCATCTGACACCTACCATGTAGACCTCCTCTGTGCTTGTGAGCAGGAGATAGTAAGTTCTCTGGTCTGTGGGGATGATCATCGTAGTCTCAAGTCCCGATGTGACTGGCCGGACATAGATGTGTGTGACGGCTCTGCCTTTCTCGGAGCTTGTAGCTGTGACCATCTGCCATGATTCGCTGTCTCCGATTGCAGCCTCTCCACTGATTGTCTCTCCAGGGGCAAGCCTTATATCCGTGACCTTGTTCGGGGAAGTGAAGATCTCATAGATCTTTCCATCGAGGAAGTTGTACTCGACTATGGCGTTCGTGAAATCCGTCCCGGAGCCAACTGAGACAGTATTCCTGGAAACGGACGAGTTGAGATAGTCGCCTGATGATGTTGCATCTTCTGGAATATCTATTGAACTATCATTCTCAATTCGGTCTGAATTATTGCTATCTGTAACTATGTAGCGGACAGTCTCCACAGGGACATATACAGTCTTCTCGGTCTCATCCGGTTCGAATACCGTCCCCTCTACGAGCATTGCCGCCTCTTCTTCAGATAGCGGTGAGATTGATGAGCATGATATCAGCATGAATGCGGCAAGGATGCCGACTGCTGTGAGTCTTGTTATCTTCATGAGTCTTTCTCTCCTTGTGTGTTTCATCTCAGATCTCCTTCACGAGTGTTATGTCGAAGTCGGTGACATAGAGCCCGATGGGATTGAAAGTCACCTGTTCCTGAGTCGTTGGAATGTAGATCTGTGTATGGATCACTGCCCTGTAATGGTCATCGCTCCTGAGCTTGCCCTGGCTTGTCCAGACGGTCTCTCTGAAATCCACCTGGTAGGTCGTGTCAGATATCGGGAGAATAGAGGCGATTGCTATTGTGACCGTCTCCCTTTTGAGCCTTGAGCGGGGATCCGTTTCCTCTATGTACTCGGTCACCTTGTCTGTCGCATTGCCCGTGACCTGATGATAGAGCCTCTGAATGTTCTGCTGGACAATCTGCGGATCTGATGAGACTGTCCTGAGCTGAGTGAGGAAGGTACGGAGGAAGAAGTTTATTGTGTTGTCCTTCGGTTCCCAGTCCTCAAGCAATGTGACGCTATCAGGGTTGTAGACAGCTTCTCCTTCAGGAGTGAGCTCAATCACATAACCCTGGCTCTTCGGGTAGTTTGCGACTATGAGAAGTCCTATGAAGAGAATGAGGGAAGTAATCA
>CASFLH010000053.1 GCA_949295505.1 uncultured Spirochaetales bacterium
CTGCAGCTTTGCGGGAGAGTAGGTCGCTGCCAGGTTTTTTTATGCCTTTCCGTCCCCTCATCAGGGACATCATATAACCTCCTTCTATTGCTCCCTCCTCTGGGAGCTGTTTTTTTTTCATTGAGAGCATTTTGTCTTTCTGCTATCGTTTCCGCATGAAGATTATCTTTATCTGTCATGGCAATATCTGCCGGTCACCGATTGCGGAGTATGTTTTCCGTCATCTTGCTTGTGAGAAAGGTGTTTCTGACCTTTTCGATGTCTCATCAGCAGGTGTTAGCAGCGAGGAGGACGGCAATGATATCTACCCACCTGCTAAGCGTGTCCTTAAAGCTAATGGCATTCCGTTCTCTCACCATCGTGCTCATCGCATCACTGATTCTGAATTCAGTTCAGCTGAGCTTGCAGTAGCTCTTGATTCATCCAACCTCAGGGCACTTCTCCGACGTTTTGGAAATGACCCGAAGGTAATCATGCTTCTTGACCGTGATGTTGATGATCCGTGGTATACCGATGATTTCGATAAAGCATACGAAGATATATTCACTGGTTGCACAAGGCTTCTAGAGGAAATTCTCGCTTCTTCATGAGGTAAGTGGCCGAAAACCTAGAAGATTGTTATACTCATATACGACAGAGCTTTGCTCATAGGAGAGAAATGATGGATATTCGCTATTCAACAGGCAAAGAGCCTTTCAAGAGAATGAACACGGATGAACTCAGAAATGAGTTTCTCATTCAGGATATCTTCCGCCCAGATGATGTGACGGCAGTATATTCCCATGTTGATAGAATTGTGACTATGGGCGCCATGCCTGTTAAGGAGACCATCTCAATCGATAAGAATATTGATTGCTGGAAGAATTTCGGTGTCACATATCTTCTTGAGAGAAGAGAGCTTGGTGCCATAAACATCGGAGGAAAGGGAAAGATCATCGCTGATGGAACAGAGTATCCTATGGATCATTTCGATGGTATCTACATCCCGATGGGAACGAAGGAAGTGAAGTTCGCTTCTGACGATGCTGCAGCGCCAGCCAAGTTCTATATGTGCACCACTCCGGCGCATCGTCCGTATCCTATCAAGCTTATTCCTCTTAAGGATGCTATTCATAAGCACCTTGGATCACAGGCGACTTCAAACGAGAGAACCATCAACCAGTACATCCATCCGGATGTTCTTGATACATGTCAGCTCTCAATGGGCCTTACACATCTTGAGCCAGGTTCGGTGTGGAATACAATGCCAGCACATACGCATGAGAGAAGAATGGAAGTCTACTTCTATTTCGAGATCCCTGAGGACAATGTAGTATTCCACTTCATGGGTGAGCCAAGCGAGACAAGACACATCGTCATGCATAACGAGGAGGCTGTCATCAATCCGGCATGGTCAATTCACTCGGGCTGCGGCACATCGAACTATACGTTCATCTGGGCAATGGCTGGTGAGAACCGTGCTTATGATGATCAGGATGTCCTTAAGACAGACAAGGATCTCAGATAATCCTTCCCTGTTTGTGAGCATAATGCCGCCTAATTTCAGGCGGCATTGCTTTTGCCTGTTGGTACAGCCTTCTAATTCTGATATAAATAGCCATTGGAGCACTTTATGGAAATCAGACTGATGAATCTGAGACGTAACTACGGCTCTCTGCATGCTGTGGATGATGTCTCACTTGTAATCCCATCGAATACTGTGTATGGCATCATCGGACGGTCGGGTGCAGGGAAGTCAACGCTTGTACGGCTTATCTCGATGCTTGAAAAGCCAGATAACGGTGAGGTCTATTACGACAAGAAGAGGGTTGATAACCTCTCCAAGAAAGAACTGATAGAGGAAAGACGGCACATTGGGATGATCTTTCAGAACTTCAATCTCTTTTCATCCCGTAATGCTGCAGAGAATATTGCCTATCCTATGGAAATCTGCCATATGGATAAGAGCTATATAAAGAAGCGTACCGATGAACTGCTGGCGCTTGTCGGCCTGGAGGGACGCGGCAAGGCTCCTATATCAACACTGTCAGGAGGACAGAAGCAGCGTGTCGCCATTGCAAGAGCTCTTGCGACAAATCCTTCGATTCTTTTCTGCGATGAGGCAACGAGCGCTCTTGATCCTCAGACGACGAGGGCAATCCTTGCGCTGATCAAGGAAATCCAGAAGAAAATGAACCTTACTGTCGTGATGATTACTCATCAGATGGAAGTCGTGCGCGATGCATGCGACAGGGTCGCCGTCCTGGATTCTGGTCATATCGTGGAAGAGGGACTTGTCTCTGATATCTTCTCATCTCCGAAAAGCGAGGTGACAAAAGATTTCCTTTCATCTCTGACAAATCTCAGGGAGTCAATGGTGCGCTGGTCAAAGGAAGGAGGACATTATACGCTCCGTTTCCGTGGCTCAACGACTGATGAGCCGATTATCTCTTCCGTTGCGATGTCAACAGGTGCTGTTTTCAACATCAGAGCAGCTGGCGTACAGATCGTAAATGGGGAGGAAATGGGAGTGATGGTTGCAGATATAGGTCCTGATGAAGAGGCTGCTGCTAAAGCTGTAAGCATCCTCAGAGAGAAGGGTGTTTCCGTAGAGGAAGAAGCAAAGGAGGCGGAATGATGGAGTTCCTTCAGACTTTTCTTGATGGGAGAATGTGGAGCCTCGTCGCTTCCTCCACATGGCAGACGATAATCATGGTCTTTCTCTCCACGATATTCTCAATGATTCTTGGCCTTCCTGTCGGTGTCCTGCTGCATGTCACAAGCTCGGAAGAGCAAGGAGGAATCATACCTCTGCCGGCTTTCTACAGCGTGTTGTCCAGAATCGTGAATATCCTGCGGTCTTTCCCGTTCATCATCCTGATGATTGTCCTCATGCCGCTTTCCAGGCTCATTATCGGGACAAGCATCGGTACAATGGCGACAGTGATACCGCTGTCTATAGCCGCGGCCCCGTTTGTCGCGAGGATCATCGAATCATCGCTTAAGGAAGTCGATCCCGGAGTAGTACAGGCTGCCAAGGCAATGGGATCCACCAACTGGCAGATAATCCTCAAGGTCCTTATCCCTGAAGCATTGCCGTCACTGGCTTCCGGTGTGACACTGACCATAATCAATCTGATTGGTTATTCCGCCATGGCTGGGGCAATCGGCGGTGGAGGACTGGGAGACTTGGCAATTCGCTATGGCTACCAGCGGTTCAGTCCGGCATACATGGTCTGTGCTGTCGTGGTAATCATAATAATGGTTGAACTCATACAGTTCATAGGTGACAGGATCAGTGCGAAACTGATTGCGAAAAGATAAGCAGAACCCGGCTCAGGCCGGGTTTATGCATATCAGAACATCCTGTTATTCAAAAATATCTCCATGCTATTATTTTTATTTGTAAAGAATTAAATAAAGCAGAAAAGATGTTTTTCAGAAAATTTGCATGAAGCGTTTAAATTTTCATTGCATACACTTGCAGTTTTATGCATAATGAAGCCATCAAAAGAAAAGGAGGACACACATGTTTACAGCAGCATTCACAGCTATGATGATGTCCTCTATGATGATGCCCGTCAGGGCATGACATTCTTATTTCCACCACATCATTATCATAATTGAACACGGGTCCTTGAGGGGACATATTCTGAACGGTATTATCCGTAAATTCTGGAGAAAATATATGAAAAAACTTTTTGTCGTAGTTCTTGCTATTATCGCACTTGCAGTACCGGCTTTCGCTGCTGGATCGGCTGAATCATCATCGAATGTGATCAAGGTGGGCGCAACTCCTGATCCGCATGCCGCAATGCTCAGCCAGATCGTAGATGAGCTTGCAGCTGAGGGCTATACGCTGGAAATCATCGAATTCACAGATTATGTGACACCGAATGAAGCACTGGCTTCCGGCGAGCTTGATGCCAATTTCTATCAGCACCTTCCGTATCTTGAATCAGCAAATGCAGAGAGAGGATATAATCTTGTTTCTGCTGGCGGAATCCACATTGAGCCACTTGCTGTCTACAGCGAGAAGTATGATTCCCTCGACGCTATTCCAGATGGTGCTACATTCGGAATTCCAAACGACCCGACAAATGAAGGAAGAGCGCTTCTTCTTCTCCAGACAGCAGGACTTATCAAGCTTGCTGATGATGCTGGTCTTGAAGCAGTTCCTGCGGATATCGTTGATAACCCGCACAATTTCAAATTCACCGAGATTGAAGCAGCTTCTCTGCCGAGAATCCTTCCGGATGTTGATGCCGCAATTATCAATGGCAACTATGCTATCCCAGCTGGCCTTATCGCAACGAAGGATGGTCTTTTCATCGAAGGCGCAGAAAGCCCGTATGTGAACGTCATCGCAGTCCGCTCCGGCGACGAGAATCAGCCGAAGATCCAGGCTCTTGTTGAAGCGCTGAAGGGTGAGACTGTCGCGTCCTATGTGGCTGAGCGTTATCCTAACGGTGAAGTCATCCTGGTTGACTGAGCGTTATATGATTTATCAGTGGGCTGTCTTCGGACAGCCTTTTTCTTGTTAAGCCGGGTCTTTTTCCGACAAACAAGCTATTATAGATATATGACTCATCTGATTTATGCACTCCTTGCGCTTGATGCGCTTATTATCATATTGCTTGCCGTTCTCCTCCTAAGACGAGTAAGGAAGAATGATGAGAGCCAGATGCTCCGTATGTCTCAGGATATACAGGACAGGCTGTCTTCATCCCTTGAATCCTTCCGGTCATCTCTTGAAACAAGGCTTCAGGCGAACGACAGCAGATTGTCAGAACTTTCGGTGATGCTTCGTGGCAGCATCGATGCTCTGTCCGTTTCAGAAAAGCGGCAGATGGAGCTGTTCTTCACGGAAACCAGGGCATTGAATGAGAAGCTTACGGTTTCTGGGAAGGAAGCCTCTGAGGCAGTGCGTGCATCGATTGATCAGATGCGAAATGAGAATGCTCAGACAATGCAGGGAGTTCTGAAGGAAACAGCTTCTCTCATCGAGAAGGTGAGGGCGGGTATGGATCAGATCCGTACTGACAATAACAAGCAGCTTGATCTCATCCGGGGTACAGTTGATGAGAAGCTTCAGAAAACCCTGGAAGCGAGGATTTCCGCTTCTTTCCAGGAAGTGACGAAGAATCTTGAATCGCTATACAAGTCAATCGGGGAGATGAACAGTCTTGCAAAGGATGTTGAGAATCTCAACAGAATGTTCTCGAATGTGAAGGTCCGTGGCACATGGGGAGAGGTTCAGGCGGAGAATATTCTTTCCGATCTGCTGACGCCGCAGCAATATGTGCGCAATTACTCTCCGAACGGGAATGGAAGCAGCGTTGAATTCGCGATACGTCTGCCAGGCAAGGAGAATGGGAGCGATGTGTTCCTTCCAATAGACTCAAAGTTCCCAAAGGAAGATTTTGTCAGATATTCAGAGGCTGTCGCCGGTGGTAATGAGGAGGCTACGCGCATAGCTCTCAAAGATCTCAGGACAAGGGTGCTCGCAGAGGCAAGGGATATCCGAAGCAAGTACATAGTTCCTCCGAAAACAACGGATTTCGCGATCCTCTTCGTCCCGACGGAAAGTCTTTATGCAGAGCTTCTGCGCATGAATGATTTTGCGGAGATGCTTCAGAATGATTACAGGGTGGTTCTCACTGGTCCGACAAATTTCGCTGCTTTGATCAATTCGCTCCAGATAGGTTTCAGAACACTCCAGATTGAGAAGAGCACTGAGAGAATCTGGAAGCTTTTCAGGGATCTCAAGACGCAGTTCTCTCGATTCGGAGAAGACCTGGAGAAGTCCCAGAAAGCTATCGGGGCTGCTTCTGACAAAATTGAGGCAGCTGTCAGGAGGAGCAACGCCATTACTGGCCGGCTTGAGAGGATTGAGCTGCCTGATGAAATCGAGGAAGGAAGCAAGGAAATTGAAAATAATGAATAAATATGCAAATAAGCGCCATGTATGTTGACATTATTTGCATGAATATGTAATATTCCTGTATATCGGAGGCATGTTATGAATTTAAAGGGCAGAAGTTTTCTTACGCTTAAGGATTATACAAAGGATGAGATTCTTTATCTCATAAAGCTTGCTGCGGAACTGAAGGCTAAGAAGAAAGGAAAGCCTGTTGATCCAGGTGTGCATGGTCATCTTCTGGCAGGCAAGAATATCGTTCTTCTCTTTGATAAGACCTCCACAAGGACAAGATGCTCTTTCGAGGTAGCAGCCTATGATGAAGGTGCTGGCGTTACGTTCCTGACGAACTCGCAGATGGGAAAGAAGGAATCTCTTGAGGACACTGCGAAGGTATTGGGAAGGCTTTATGATGGCATAGAGTACAGAGGATTCGCTCACAGCATCGTTGAGGACCTTGCTTCTTATTCAGGTGTTCCCGTATGGAATGGTCTTACCGATGATGATCATCCGACCCAGGTACTGGCAGATTTCCTTACAGCCAGCGAGCATCTTGCGAAGCCTCTTTCTGAAATGAAGCTTGCCTATGTCGGAGACGGAAGGAACAATGTTGCCAATGCTCTTATGATCGGGGCTGCAAAGGTCGGAATGGAATATGCTGTGGCAACTCCCGATTCCCTCATGCCTGCCGCCTCTCTTGTTGAAGAATGCAGCAGCTGGGCCAAGGAGAATGGTTCGTCAATAACAGTGACATCCGATCCATATGAAGCTGTAAAAGACGCTGATATAATCTATACGGATATCTGGTGCTCAATGGGTGAAGAGGATAAGATGGCTGAGCGCATCGCTCTCCTCAAGCCTTATCAGGTGACGAAGGCGCTTATCGAATCTACCGGAAAGGCTACCATCTTCGAGCATTGCCTTCCATCATTCCATGACATGAACACGATTACGGCCCAGATGGTTTATGAGAAGTTCGGCCTCAAGGAGATGGAAGTGACCGATGAGGTTTTCAGAAGCCCTGCTTCAGTCGTGTTTGATGAAGCCGAGAACAGGATGCACACCATCAAGGCTGTGATGGTGGCGACGCTTTCAGATACCCTTAAGTTCTGATTATCCGATGATGTGTCTCAGGACCGGCTCTTCTGTATCAGGGAAGCGCGTCCTGAGATGTCTCATTAGCTCATGGCAGGCTTCCTCCGGCGTGAAGCTGTCTATCTGCTCTTCCAGATCCGGGTATATGGTTTCCGGAAGGGCATATCTTGCGATTCCCCAGCCATATGGCTTCCTTTCTTTCGTAAGTCTGTAGTCAAAGGCAGAAATCACCATGAATGTCCTCATCTGAAGCCTTGTATTGGAATTGTCGAAAGCGCTTTTCGAGAGGTTTGCCTTGTATCTCAGATAGGTGGATGTCTCGCTCCCTGTTTCTTCCAGTATGGAGTAGATTGTTCTCTCGCTGTGCGTAACGAGCCCATCATTGACCATGCCTTCGAAATCATAGCCATCACGTCTGTATGACGCTAATACAGGAAAGAGCGATGCTGATACAAAACCGGGTCTGGAGAGGAAGAACTTGCCATAGATGCACCCAGTATTCTTTATGACCGGATCCTTCCATTCCCACACACCTTCTCCTTTTGGAGGGAACCATACCGATGAATCGGCCATCTCCTCTATGGAGAAGCCCGGGATTGCGGAGCGGAAGAACGGCAGAAAACCGTACTCTCCAACAATCCTTTCCATGTCCTTTTCGTTTCTAATGCGCGGCAGCTTTCTCATTTGTAATCGAAATTCGGGATCTCCTTCCACCTTTTCCTGAAATAGTGCGCAGCCATTTTGGGCCTTCTGTCACGTGTCAGCAGTCCCTTCCTGTTGCCGTCAGCCCTCATCGGCCCCTGTATTGTGTTGAAGTCGGCAAAATTCCAAGGATGCTCTCCGATCATGAATGAACGTTTGTCGAATTCCTTGTTTATGGTGTCGTAATACAGTACCTGGAACTCCTCACTGAACATTTCTGGTGAAGAAAGGTGGAAACCGGGAAGCGTATCAGCGCCATATTCAGTCATGATTACGGGTTTATTCTGCTTTTCCCAGAAATCGAGTTCGATATTAAGGGCATATACTGCGGCTTCCATATCTCCAGAGAGATTGTACCAGCCATAATAGCGGTTGATGCAGATGACATCCATCTCCCTTGTAATCCTGTCACGCTCATAGTTGTTCTGGTTGCACACGAATGTGACAGGTCTTCCATCCGGATCAAGTGCCTTTGTGTATTCGTAAAGCGAATGCCAGTAATCATATGCTGAATCGGGGTATGTCACGACATCAGGTTCGTTGCCCATTGACCACATGACAACAGATGGATGATTTTTGTCCCTCGCGATGAGATCTTTTATCACATCCTCATGATGACTGCGGAAATTGCCTATCCTGTATATGTCTTCCGTTGTCCCTCCCATCCCCACAGCCGGCGTTTCGTCGATGATGACGATGCCTTCTCTGTCACAGAGCTGATACATCTCCTCTGCATATGGATAATGGCTTGTCCTGAAGGAATTGGCATCCATCCAGTGGATCATGCTGATATCCTTCATGTCCAGCACGAAATCAAAGCCTCTGCCATGAATCGCGGAGTCCTCATGCTTGCCGAAACCCTTGAAATAGAATGGGCGGCCGTTGATGAGGAAGCGTGTTCCTTCAACCTTCACCGTCCTGATACCGAAATCAAGGGAATAAGCATCTTCCCCGAACCTGACAGTCGCCTTGTATAGATAAGGCTCTCCCGGGTAGGGCCACCAGAGCCTCGCGTTCTCGATATGCAGCGTACCGGAGTTTCCTTTACCTTCTGTGACGACTTTGCCTGATCCATCACGGATTTCTATGGAGGCTTCACCATTGCCTTCTGTTGTGATGACGTAATGCACAATTCCTGAACTGCCATCGATGCCTGTTGTAATCGTTACGTCGCTGATATAGGACATAGGTGTCGTGTACAGCCTTACCGGCCGGTTTATTCCCGCATAGTTGAAGAAGTCGAAATTGGGAAGATTGACAGGTCTCCTCCACTTTTTTGCCGCTATGACGCTCGGTACGTCAGCGTTATCTGAACCGAAGAATGCGGTTCCGCCCT
Source organism: uncultured Spirochaetales bacterium (assembly GCA_949295505.1). Classification (GTDB taxonomy): domain Bacteria; phylum Spirochaetota; class Spirochaetia; order Sphaerochaetales; family Sphaerochaetaceae; genus Ornithospirochaeta. The sequence goes on from CASFLH010000053.1 coordinate 9,033, forward strand.
CATTGCCCATGGGAAGTGTTGAGTGGTTGATTCTGTTGTCAACAGCGACAATGAGCTCTGCTTCCTTCCCTGGGACGAGCTTTCCAGTGACATCAGCCTCGAACGGAAGGAATCCTCCTTTGTGTTCTGTGATGAGTTCGCCATCAAGGTATACCTTCGCATAATGAGTCACCGCATCGAAGCGCAATACAAGGCGTTCATCCGCAAGATTCTTTGGGATTGTGAACGTCCTCCTGTAATAAGCCCAGCCACAGTGTTTCCTGAATTCCAGGTCTTCGTTGATGTCATTGTATGAGGCAGGTACAGGAACCTGTACGCCTTCTGATATGAATGCGCTGTCAGCCCATCCTTCACCATGGGTGCCATCATCGAGGCGGAAAGACCAAGCGCCTCCAAGGTCAATTACGTTTCTTGATTCATTTATCTCGGGGTAAAGCATACTTCAGATTATAAGAGCAGCTTTGGATTTCTTCATCAGAAATGTACCCGCAGGCGGAATCGAACCGCCATCCTTCCCTCCGGAGGGGAATGCACTATCCATTATGCTATGCAGGCAATCATGGGAATATTATCATGATTGCTTTCCTTCTTCCATAATCTAAAGGATTATTCTTACTGCGCACCATAAAAGGGAGAGTGCAAAAAGGAAGGATATCAGCCGGCTGTGAGATGCGTATATGTTCTTGAGCAGGGACCCTCCAACAGCCCAGACAAGACCGCAGATGAAGCAGATCAGTGGAATCAGCAAGGATATTGCCATCCGTGTGACAAGGGAAGGTGTCATCGGTACTATGTAGGCAGAAATGGCAGTCAGGGCCAGAAGATACACTTTTATGTTGATCAGCTGCAGAAGCATTCCTTCCACGAAGGATGCGCTTCTCTTATCTTCTTTGATTTCTGCTTTCCGCAGCATCCTTAAAGCCAGGAAAACAAGGTATAGGAATGCTGCCCATTTCATGATCAGCTCTGCTTGCGGTATTGCCATATAAAGAAACTCTGCGGCAGCAAAAGCTATTGCGGTGACTGCTGTTATCCCGCAGAGCATCCCTATGTTGAGCCGGATTCCTTTCCTGAGACCTGCTGAAGCGGCGTTTGCCATGGACAGTATTGTGTTCGGGCCTGGCGTTATGGCCATGGCTGTTATGTATATTAGCAGTTCAATCATAAGAATATTATATTATGTTTTTCCTACAGCATTGCCGATAAGTGTATTTTTCATTTTAATGTGTTATCCTTAACATATGCCAAAGAAAATCGACCATGAGGAAAGAAAGGAGACTATACTCCGTACCGCTCTTGATGTGTTTGCAAGAGAGGGGTATCACAACTCCAATCTATCGCTCATTGCTGAGGCATCCGGTGTTTCCAGACCCACTGTATACCAGTATTTCCATAATAAGGATGAGATTTACTACTACGCGGTCAAGCTTATTACAGGCCGGCTTTTTGCGAAGTATTCAGCCATAGCTTGGGGGCAGGGCAAAGGGGACGAGACAGATAGAATGCGTCTCATTCTCTCGGATATCATCGATACTGCGGCTGAAAACGAGCTTGCGCTTATGAACCTGATGTCCGTCATGGTCTCTGCAAAAAGGGACGGGGTGGATTTCGCGGATGTAATACATCACCGTACAGCGAAATTCACTATTTTGTTCAAGCGTCTCCTCAGGCAGGGGATTGATAACGGCCATATAAGAAAGGTCGATATCGATGCGACAGCTGAAGCCCTTTTCAATCTAGCAGAGCTTGAATGCTTCCGCATTGCATTCTTCAAGACCTTCGACAAAGAGGCCGCCATGTCCATGATTGCAGGCTATCTTGAAGGACTCAGAAACTGACTTAACGATTCTCGCCTCCGTTATTATATTCCTTTGTGTACGGTAATAGTACAGGAATATAGAACTCTGGAGGTATTTATGAATTACGATAAATTTACGCTTAAGCTGCAGAGTGCTATAGAGGAGGCGGCCCAGAAGGCATCCTCAGAAAAGCATTCTGAAGTTACGCCTGCACATATAATAATCGCACTTACTGAACAGAAAGACGGTGTGCTGAGACCCTTGTTCGAGAAGCTCGGCGTACAGCCTGAGGCCGTCATTTCTTCTATGGAGAGGATACTGACTTCCCTGCCGAAGCTTTATGGGGATGCACAGGTGTCTTTTTCCAGATCAGCCGCGAGGATTCTGGGCTCTTGTGATAAAGTCGCAGCTGAATTCAAGGACGAGTATATTTCCGCAGAGCATTTCCTCCTTGCACTTTTGACAGATGAATGTGCAGAGAAAGATGCCCTGATCGCACTTGGTGTGTCGAAAGATGAAGTGCTGAAGGCTCTTCAGGCTATCAGAGGTAATCAAAGGATCACGTCACAGGATCCTGAGGCGGGCTATCAGTCACTTGATAAGTACTGCAAGGATCTCACGCGTCTTGCAGCTGAGGATAAACTTGATCCTGTCATTGGCAGGGATGAGGAAATCAGGCGTGTGATGCAGGTTCTCTGCCGCAGAACAAAGAACAACCCTGTCCTTATCGGTGAGCCCGGTGTTGGAAAGACCGCAATTGTCGAAGGACTTGCTGAGCGTATAGCGAAAGGGGATGTACCTGAGTCCCTTTCCGACAAGCGCCTTCTCTCCCTTGATCTGGGATCTCTCATTGCAGGGGCAAAGTTCCGCGGAGAGTTCGAGGAAAGGCTGAAAGGCGTTATCAATGAAGTCACAAAGAGCGAAGGGAAGATCATACTGTTCATCGATGAGCTTCACACGATTGTCGGGGCTGGTGCGGCGGAGGGCTCGACAGATGCCTCGAATCTCATAAAGCCTGCCCTTGCGCGTGGAGAGCTCCATGCAATCGGCGCTACAACGCTTGATGAGTACAGGAAGTACATAGAGTCGGACAAGGCCCTTGAGAGAAGGTTCCAGCCAGTTTATACGAAGGAGCCATCTGTTGAGGACACGATATCGATACTTCGTGGTCTTCAGCCCAAATACGAGCTGCATCATGGTGTGCGTATAAAGGATGAGGCTCTTGTCGCAGCTGCGGTCCTTTCTGACAGATATCTGACAAACCGTTTCCTGCCAGATAAGGCAATAGACCTTGTCGATGAAGCAGCCTCGCAGATAAAGATGGAAATCGAGAGCCAGCCAGCTGAGCTGGACAATCTTCATCGCAAGATGCTTCAGCTCTCGATTGAGAAGCAGGCGCTTTCAAGGGAAGAGGATCCAGGCTCGAAGGAGAGGATGGAGAAGATCGGCACCGAACTTGCTGACATGCAGTCCCGGTATGATGCGCTGCATCTGGAATGGCAGAACGAGAGGGAGGCAATCCTCGCCCTGAGGGAGAAGAAGGAAGAGCTGGAGAAGCTCTCCAAGGAAGAGCAGAATGCTGAACGCCAGGGGGATCTCAGCAAGGCCGCGATGATCAAGCATGGCAAGCTTCCGGAATTGAAGAGAGAGATCTCGGAGGCAGAGGATAAAGTCAATTCTTTCACAAAGGATGGCCGCAGGCTTCTTCGTGAGGAAGTGACAGAGGATGATATCGCGAAGGTCGTTTCAGCGTGGACAGGTGTTCCTGTAGCCAAGATGATGGGCTCAGAGATGGAGAAGTATCTCAATCTTGAGAGTACCCTAGGTGAATCTGTAATCGGGCAGGATAAGGCCATAGAGGCTGTTTCCAATGCCATCAGGAGGAACAAGGCAGGTATTGGAGATGAGCACAGACCACTTGGATCATTCCTGTTTGCCGGTCCTACGGGTGTTGGAAAGACGCTGCTGGCAAAGGTCCTTGCTTCCTTCCTCTTTGATGATGAGAAAGCTCTCACGCGTATTGATATGTCCGAGTATATGGAGAAATACTCGGTGTCCCGTCTTATCGGAGCACCTCCAGGATATGTCGGTTACGATCAGGGCGGACAGCTAACAGAGGTTGTCAGAAGAAGACCGTATTCAGTCATTCTGTTTGATGAGATAGAGAAGGCTCATCCTGATGTCTTCAATATACTCCTGCAGGTTCTTGATGATGGACGTCTCACTGATGGGCAGGGACGTGTCGTCGATTTCACGAATACGATCATCATCATGACGTCGAATCTTGGTTCTGGTGAGATTCTTGCTGATCCCGAGCATGCCGATGAGCATGTGATGGAAATCATCAGGCATACATTCAAGCCGGAATTCATCAACAGGATTGATGAGATTGTCATATTCAATCCCCTTGGGGACAAGGAGATCAGGAAGATTGTCCATCTGCAGCTTGTTGCACTCGCGGACCGTGTCCTCAGACGTGGTTATCATCTCGACTGGGATGACAGCGTGGAAGAGTATATCGCAAAGGCTGGATTCGATCCTCAGTATGGAGCACGTCCTATCAGGAGATGCATCCAGAATGAGGTTGAGAATGAGCTTTCGCGTCAGATGCTTTCAGGCAGGCTTTCAGACGGTGCTTCCATCCATCTTTCCATGAAGGATGGCAAGGTGGCTGTGGCTGTATAAACAAGCGAATGTGCGCCATTGGCGTACTGTTCTTCTCTCCTGGCCGGTACTTCAGAAGGTGCCGGCCTTCATTTCTTTCTCAAGGAGCTGCTGGTATTTATCCGGAGTATCCGCATCGGCGATGCAGCCAATCGAGCCTTCATAGCGCCCTGTTTCATGCATAGCCAGATATTCTTTCATGCTTCCGCAGAATGAGAGCAATTCTTTTCTGTGCTCCTTCCTGTACATGACAGGATGCCCAGGCGTTCCTTTGTGGTATGCCCGTGCGATTGTATATCGGTCAAGAAGCTCAGCTGTTCCAGCGAGGTCGCTTATCTCTATAAGAGGAAGATCCCCGGGTATGATTGCAAAATCATCATTTTTGATAGCCTCAAGTCCAGCAAGCGTGCTCCATTTCTGTCCTTTCGTATAATTCAAGGCGTTAATTGTTTGTACGTTATATTCTTTAATAGAGTCTTCGATAAGCGCGTTCTCATGACCTGTAACGACAATAACATGGTCTGTGAATGAAAGGATTGTCTCAAGCTCTGCAGTGAGAATCGTTTTGCCTCTGAAAGGCAGCAGGAGCTTGTTTTTGCCCATGCGTTCTGATAGTCCTGCGGCAAGGAGTATTACAGTCATGGTGCTATTGTATGCTACAATGACCACATGCGGAACAGTAAAGACTTATCGATGCTGATAAACCTTGCGGAGAGGATACGCGAGAATCCACGGGAGGATCTCGATGATGCGCTTTTCTATACCATAACACGAGCATGTTTTCTGGAGAAGGAAATCAAGGTGCGTGACAGCGTGGTGGAGAATCATGGTAAGCGATACCTGAGAACCTTCATGAATACCGGAGACGGGGTGTGGACACCACTTCGCCGCGTGCTTCTTGATTTCACCGACAAATACGTGATGCTCGATGGATTCCTTCTTGACGATATCATTATCGAGAAAGGCTTCATCGAGGAACTTATCTCCGCGCTTGACGCCAGCACAATGACTGCTGTCGCTGATGATATCTCCTCATATGAGACAGCGGCTGCCGCTGTGACTGATGAGGCTCTGCGGTACTATCCTGATATAAGGAAATGGAATTCGGAAGCCGTGCTTACAACGCCGCGTGTAGCGTATGGAGACGGCGAACGCGCCAAAGAACGCCTAGCTGTAGCTTACAGGAATATTCTGGCAAAAGCATATGAGGCGGGATATAAGACATTATCAATCGCACCTCTTTCGGATTATCCTCTTGAGCTTGAAGGTGACATAGCTGCATCGAGCGCTAGCATCTTCTTCACGCTCCGGCCGGATGCGGCGATGGCTGTTACTTTCATCCTGCCGGATGAGAAGAGCCTTTCACGGTTCTTATCTTCTGATCATCAGGAGGAATGACAGGAAGAGCAGAAAAGAAGAGATTAGGACAGTGTGAATCCCGAATCTGAGCGAAAGCAATGCGCCTATTCCCGCTCCAAATGCAAATGTAAGGATAACGCTTGCATAGTATCCAGCTTTTCTCAGGCTGCGACGATCTTTTCCAGAGATATAATCCGCGAGGCTTTCCATACATGATCTGAGGTTGCCGATGCACATAGTGCTTGCGTATGCATAGCCTCTCGCTTTGCGGAATGCCTCAACCTGCATGGCACAGGCAAAGGAAACAAGCGCGTTGGCAGCATGCGATGATTCAGGCGGGATGAAGGCAACTGCCGTGAGCATCAGCATTTCCATGGCCACTACCAGATGCCGCCAGTGCATGTGTCCTTCGTGGTTCTGGAATCTATGGCATAAGAAAGCAGAGGAGAGGATGCCAAGCGCGAAGGCAGCAACAGGGATGAAATAAGAAAAGGCTCTTCCCCAGTTCAAGGAGAAGAGCGCTTCTGATAAAAGCACGATATTGCCTGTCTGCGCATTGGCGAATACACCATCACGCACAATGTATGTATAGGCATCCTGCAGGCCGCCTGAGAGCGTAATCAGTATCACAACCGGAATGCTCTCGGAGGCCTGCATGCTTTTACTTCTGGACCTTTCTTGCATCTTCGAGCACTGAATCCTCTGATGATCTCTTGACCTTGCAGGGTTTGATATGCCAGATGTCATCTGCATATTCCCTGATGGTCCTGTCTGATGAGAACTTTGCGGAGGACGCAATGTTTATGACAGCTTTCCTGTTCCATTCCGCAGGATTTGTCTTGTAAAGCATCATCGCGCTCTCATGGACGTCATGATACATCCTGAGGTCAGCCATGAGGTAGTATCTGTCATTGCCGTTTCCGAAGAGGGATTCCTTCAGGCCTGCAAAGATACCCGGCTCGTTGATGGAGAAATAGCCGGAATCGACAAGATCGAACATCGCCCTGATCTCCGGATCCTTCTCGACCCATTCGCGTGGGTTGTATCCAGCTTCCGCCAGCGCGGAAATTTCATCTTCGGTGTGACCGAAGATAAAGATGTTGTCCTTGCCGACTTCTTCTGCAATCTCCACGTTTGCTCCATCAAGTGTGCCTACTGTCAGGGCGCCGTTGAACATGAACTTCATGTTCCCTGTTCCTGAGGCTTCTGTTCCTGCCGTGGAGATCTGCTCAGAGATATTTGTGGCCGGGATTACAGCCTCTGCCATTGTTACGCGGTAATCAGGCATGAAGTATACTCTGAGCTTGTCGCGCACACGGCTGTCGCTCGCGATGACCTTCGCGATGTTGTTGATGAACTTGATGATGAGCTTTGCATTCACATAGCCTGGCGCCGCCTTGCCTCCGAAGAGGAATGTTGTCGGCTGGAATGCATCAAGATACTGACTGTCCGTCTTCATCCTGTTGTAGATCATGAGGATATTGAGCGCATTGAGCAGCTGTCTCTTGTACTCATGGATTCTTTTCACCTGTACATCGATGAGGGAGGAGGTATCAAGGATGAAGCCGCTGTCATTCTTGAGGAACGCCGCAGCCTTTTCTTTTGCTTTCTCCTTGACGCGTCCGAATTCCTCGACAAATGCCTTGTCATCCGCAAACTTCTTCAGATCCGCAATGCGGTCATAGTCAGTGATCCACTTGTCCCCGATTGCTTCTGTGATGAGTCCTGAAAGGGCGGGGTTCGCATCAAGGAGCCAGCGGCGCTGTGTGATTCCGTTTGTCTTGTTGTTGAAGCGTTCCGGGAAAATGGTGTTGAATTCCGGGAACATATCCTTCCTGAGAAGTTCGGAATGAAGCGCTGCAACGCCGTTTGTCGAATGTGATCCGATAATCGAGAGGTTCGCCATTCTTACCATCTTCGGATTTGATTCCTCGATGATTGAGACCTTCGCAATCTTGTCTCCCTGCATCGGGAAGAATGATACGGCATGGTCGAGGAAGCGCTGGTTGATCTCATATATGATCTGCATATGGCGTGGAAGGAGTTTCTCAATCATCGGAAGCGGCCATTTCTCCAATGCTTCCGGCATCAGCGTGTGGTTTGTGTAACCCATTGTCTTCACGGTGATGTTCCATGCTTCATCCCAGCCGATTCCCTCTTTGTCCACGAGAATCCTCATGAGCTCAGGAACCGCAAGTGATGGATGCGTGTCATTGAGCTGGATTGCTGCAACCTCTGGGAATTCCGCCCAGTTGTAATCTCCATTTCTCTTGAACCTTCTCACGATGTCCTGAAGAGAACAAGAGACGAAGAAATACTGCTGTTTGAGCCTCAGTTCCTTGCCCATGTAGAGAGTGTCATTCGGGTAAAGGACCTGGGAAATCGTCTCTGCATTGATCTTATTCCTGACAGCTTCCGTATAGTCGCCGGAGTTGAATTCCTCGAAGGAGAAGCCCTCTGGGGACTGCGCAGACCAGAGACGGAGCGTGTTCACTGTCTTTCCGCCATATCCGACTATTGGGGTGTCGTATGCGATTCCATCGACAGTTTCTGCAGGAATCCAGCGGAAATAGTCCTTTCCGTTCTCCCTGATCTGTCTTACTTCACCTCCGAAGAAGACGGGATATACAAGGTCCGGTCTCTTCACTTCCCAGGGATTCCCATCCTTGAGCCAGTTGTCCGGGAACTCGACCTGCTGACCATTCTTGATCTGCTGGCGGAAGATTCCGTAATTGTATCTGATTCCATATCCGTATGCTGGATACTCGAGTGTAGCGAGTGAATCGAGGAAGCAGGCTGCAAGACGTCCGAGGCCACCGTTCCCAAGGCCCGCATCTGGTTCGACATCTGTCAGTTCTTCAAGTGTATAGCCAAGAGAGGAAAGGGCATCGCGAACAGGCTTTTCAAGCCCGAGGTTGATGATATTGTTTGTCATCGCTCTTCCCATAAGGAACTCGAGCGAGAGATAGTAAACCCTCTTAGAGTGCTTTGCTCTCTGTGTCTTTCTCGAGAGATCCCACTGGTGGATGATTCTGTCTCTGATTGCATATGCAAGTGCCTGATATCTTCCTTCAGGTGTGGTGTGGTAGACATCGGCATCGAGATTGTACTTCAGCTGTTCTGCGAAATCCTGCGCAATATCGGCCTTTGTGCGGCCATGGCGTGTATTGGTTGCTTTATCAGCCATCATAGTCTCCTTGTCTCTGTTGAGAGATAATCCGGTTTATAATAGATATTTTTCTGCTATGTATGCAATAGCAGAACGTTTCTGCTGAAAATGCATTATACACGGAATTATGAAGGTTTGGATGCATATTCATATATATTCTACCAATAATGGAATGAATATATTCTATATATTCTATCTTGCCGCGAAAAGCGCATAGAATGCGGGGATAGCCATCTCTTTCAGTCTGCCTGAGCTGTTCGTATCTGCGTAGATTCCCCTGATTGTGAATCCCGCATCTATCATTCCCTGGATAATCTCCTCGTGGCTGTGTGAGAACTGTATACCGTCAGCCTCTTCATCCAGCTCATCCCACTGTTCAGGATTGCGCAGAGGGTTGTATGGAAGGGCATGAGCGATCATGGTCTCCTCCTCATCGACAATATAGTTGATGCCATTGTCGAGACCGGCGAGAAGTTTTCCGCCTTCCCTGAGTATCCTCCAGCACTCTTTCCAGAGGGAAGATGGGTCCTCGATGTAGCAGGTGGAAACTGGATTGATGATCAGGTCGAATGTGTTGTTTCCGAAGGGAAGAGGCTCCGTCATATCCGCTTGTATCAGGGAGATGCTGTAGCCTTCACGATCTGCGACATCCTTGTCCAGTGCCAGCATGCTGCCTGAGTTGTCCAGCACCGTTACATCGGCTCCCAGGGCATTCAGGAGCGGCCCCTGCTGACCTCCTCCGCCTGCCAGCGCTAGAACTTTCTTTCCCTTTACATCGCCAAGCCATGAAGATGGAACCGGTTTTGTCGGAGTCAGGAGAATCCTTGCCTTTCCTGCCAGCGCTTCCATGTAGTCCTCGTGTGAGACTGGTGTGGCCCATTCCCAGCCTTCGGATGCCCATTTGTCAATTGTCCTGCGGTTGATATCCGTGTACTTGTGCATACAGAGATAGTACATGGTCATGACTTTCTTGTCTCTTGGCCGCAAGCATGGATGTAAATCTTTGTTCTGACATGCCTCTCTGCTCTCACTAAACCAGCGGTTTACCTTCCTGAACTGACTGTCGATTGCGTGTTTGCTGATGAATCCGCATAATTCCTTGGCAAGGAGTGAGAAATGGGCGGAAGAACTTTTGGTACAACGATTGCAGAGCTGAGAAAGGGAAAGGGACTTACTCAGCTCGAGCTTGCTAATATGATGAATGTCACGGACAAGGCTGTGTCAAAGTGGGAGAGGGATATTTCTTACCCTGATACAGCATCCATTCCGCGTCTTGCGGAGATACTAGGCGTTTCAGTTGACGACCTGCTGAAGTGCAAAGGCACAGGTCAGGGGAAAAAGGAATCGATAGAAGATACGGTAATGCTTGTCCTGAGGTGCGTAGGGCTTGCCATGGGAGTCGCTGTTGCGGCTTTAGCTGCTCTCGGGAAGCTTGAGACGGAATCCGGTCTGGCAATGCTTGGTATCGGCCTGGCTTGCATCGCGCTTCAGTTTTTCGGTGACAGAAAATAAAGGCAGTTTTTTTCAGATGACAGCGTTGAGAAAAAGGGGCTGTTGCATAAATCGTTTTTGAGAATTGGCAGCGCCCATCAGTAGACTACAGAGCAGGACTTCGGTCCTGCTTTGTGCATTAAAACAGCGGGTAAGAGTCAGAATCCGGCCATCCGTGACAGAATATCCCCTTGGCA
>CASFLH010000054.1 GCA_949295505.1 uncultured Spirochaetales bacterium
AAGAGTGGCCTCCCTGTAGCGGGGATCGCTTATCCCGTATATCGGATCACCTAGAATCGGATGCCCTTCTGAGCGGAGGTGTACACGGATCTGATGCGTCCTTCCTGTGTGGATTCGGACATCAAGCAGTGTATAGCCGGAAAGAATACGCTCAACGGTGAACTCCGTCTTCGCATATCGTCCCCGGTCAGGGCGATCAGTGGCCCGGAACTTCTTCCGGTCCTTCGGGTCTCGTTCTATGTTGCTCTCAATGAATCCATGAAGCTCCGGGAACACGCCTTTCGCTATCGCCTTATACTGCTTCTCTGCATCATGCGAGGAGAACTGTATCTGCAGGGCCTCAAGAGCAGAAGCTGTCCTGGCAATCACCATGACACCAGATGTGTCCTTATCCAGCCGATGGACTATACCAGGTCTTTCATCATCGGAAGCGGCGAAGTCCTCCCCATAGCGGGAAAGAAGCGCATTTACAAGCGTTCCGCTATGAACCCCCGCACCTGGATGGACAACCATCCCCTGTGGCTTGTCGATGACAAGAATCGATTCATCTTCATAGATAACGGCAAGAGGGATGTCCTCTGCATCAAGACCTTCGAACACCTCTTCATCGTACTCCAGGGAAATCGTATCGCCGGGATGGACCTTTGCGCTTTTCCTGACAGCGCGCCCATTGAGGAGTATGACAATTGATGGAAGGGAGAAAACAGAACGCTGGATACCGAGCTCTGAGGAAACGACACTGTCGAGGCGTCCATCTCCTTCGACAACATGGCTGAGGCTATGATGTCTAATCACCGGAAACCTTCCCGATAATCCAGTCAGTACCTGCAATCACAAGAGAAAGCCCCCCTGCAATCAGTGCCTGCTGCAGCACCTGCTGGTAATCCTTCTCAGGAGTAGGCATCCCCAAGGAGGATGCAAGAGAATAAATGCCCATCGCGACAGGGAACGTTATGACAAGAGAACCGAAGAAAATAGTCTCAGCTCTCCTGAGTTCCTGTGACCATATGGGAAACTCATCTTCTTCATACGGCTCATACTCATATTCAATAGGATCCGAGAATACCGGTCCAAGAACAGTAAGGAAGATAAGAAGTACGGCAATTGCTCTCCTGATCACTTGCGCTCCCCGAAAATAGCAGTCCCGATCCTCACTTCATCAGATCCGCACTCCAGTGCAGTCCGCCAGTCAGAAGACATTCCCATTGAAAGAACGGAAACGGAAGGAAACTGCTTTCTTACTTCATCATAAAGCTTCCTGGTTCTGGAGAATGCTTTCCTGTTTCTCTCATCATCTGAACCAAGCGGCCCGATTGTCATTATACCCAGCAATCTGATATGAGGACAGTCCTTGATCGCGGCCGCAGCAGCAAGAAGCTCTTCCTCGCTCCTGAATCCTGATTTCTGCTCTTCACCGGAGCTGTTGAACTCAAGAAGGATATCCATCTGAACACCTAAAGATGAGCACTCTGCCTCTATCTTGCTGATAAGAGGGAGGCTGTCAACGCTCTCAATCCTGTCTGCCCACTCAACGGCTTTTCTGACTTTGTTTCTCTGGAGCTGCCCGATAAGATACACCTTCATTCCCTCCGGACGCTCTCCTTTCGGGGGGAATTTCTCCCGCATCTCCTGCACGCGGTTCTCTCCGAATACTCTGGCGCCTTGGAAATAGGCTTCCAGCACAGCCTCATATGGATGGAACTTCGAGACAGCTACAAGCACGGCCTCTTCCGACGCGGCATGAACAGCATCATATACACTTTTATAATCAGTCATTCCTTGTTTTCCTTATCTGGTCAAAACGTTCCTTGTCCATAGCACTTCTTGCTGCAAGATACTCTGCCCTCAAGGCTTTCCTGTCATGAGCCCAGCTGCGGATGATGTCGAGCTGCTTCTGCATAGCCTCATTCCTCGATGATATGCTCGGGTTTGACCTGACAATATGACGGGCATTTGATTTCACGCTGTCCTTATATTTCTCGATAGTGGCCTCAACACGGGCCCTGAGCTCTGCAGCAAGCTCTGCCTTTCCCTCGCCTTGCAGCGCGGCAAGCCTTTCCTCTGCCTCTGTTCTGAGTTCCCTGATACGGGCAAGCGCATCTCTGAAAGCCTTCATCTTGGCAACGGAGAGAACCGTATCCGATGAGACTACAGCGACAATGATGATAGCGGCATAATGAAGCGCTATACGCGGTATATCCGCAAGGAGGGCGTCTATTCCAGGCTGGACAACATACTCTGCGAAAAGTCCCAGAAGACCGAAGAGCGTGGAGTTCAGAAGGCATACACGGCCATTTATGTTCACCTTGTGCTTTGAGTAATCCCAGAGCTTCACAGAAAAGAGTTTCTCAAGAAGCCACGAGGTGAAGTATTCAAGGCATGATGTGAGAACAAAAGCAAGCAGGAATACAGCAAGAGGCCACGAAGAGAGAGGATCAAGCAGGATCGTGACAATCAGGGATCCGAATCCGTAGATCGGAAGATATGGTCCATAGAGAAACCCTCTGTTAATGAACCGTTTCTGGGGAATGGAACAGTAGATAACCTCACAGCAGTACCCGAGGAACGAATACAGGAAGAAGGAAATGATAACGGTATCAGCCACATGTGCCTCCAGTCAGAGCTTACATTAAAAAGCATTCAGTGGCTAGGATGAAGTTGCAGGAGAGCGAAACCACTTGCAAGAAGATTTCATCTATGGTAAGGTAGCTTCCGTTCGGAGGATTAGCTCAGCGGGAGAGCGCTTGCCTTACAAGCAAGATGTCACAAGTTCAATCCTTGTATCCTCCATCAGCCGGTGAAAAACCGGCTTTTTTCTTTGTGCAACGAGGTGAGAAATGGAAAAAAAGAACAGACTGACGGAACTTCCTGTCGTCTTCCTCCTGGCTATGCTCTGCTGCTTTCTCTGGGGCAGTGCGACACCCTCTATCAAGATCGGCTATGAGATATTCGGCATTGACAGCTCGGATACGATATCAATCATCCTGTTCGCGGGCATCAGATTCTTCCTGGCTGGAATCCTTGTCATCATCTTCCAGTCCATCATAGCAGGGCATTTCATAAAACCCGAGAAAGGATCATTGCCATCGATACTGAAGCTCAGCCTTGCGCAGACAATCATCCAGTATTTCTGTTTCTATGTGGGGCTTGCCCACACAAGCGGCGTTGCCGGCACGATCATATCGGGAGCAACAGGTTTCTTCTCGATCATCATCGTCTCACTCATATTCCATTACGAGAAGCTTACATTGCCGAAGATCATAGGCTGCATCATGGGCTTCGCGGGACTTGTCATAATGAATGTCTCATTCTCCGGATCAACGGTATTCCACTTCTCCCTGATGGGTGAAGGCCTTGTGCTTCTCTCGACCATCAGCCTTGCCGTATCAGGCATACTGGTAAAGAAATACTCGAAGAACTTCAGCGTCGTCATGCTCTCTGGCTATCAGTTCATCGCGGGAGGATTCGTGATGATTGTCGTCGCGCTCGCGCTCGGAGGACGCATTGCGCTTGTCCCACAGTTCTCAGCGTACCTTCTGCTCCTTTACATGGCACTCATCTCTGCAGTCGCATATTCTGTATGGGGAATCCTGATGAAATACAACCCTGTAAGCACTGTGTCGATCTTCAACTTCCTGACACCGCTTTTCGGGGTGCTTCTCTCTGCGATTTTCCTTGGAGAGGCTGAGCAGGCACTCGCATGGAACAAGCTCGCAGCGCTCATTCTCGTATCCGCAGGAATATACATAGTCAACAGGAAGTATGAGAAGGAAGCTATCAACAGGTGAAAAATGGGGCTGTTGCATAAATCGTTTTTGAGAATTGGCAGCGCCCATCAGTAGACTACAGAGCAGGACTTCGGTCCTGCTTTGTGCATTAAAACAGCGGGTAAGAGTCAGAATCCGGCCATCCGTGACAGAATATCCCCTTGGCA
>CASFLH010000055.1 GCA_949295505.1 uncultured Spirochaetales bacterium
ATGCTTCCATCCTTCTCTCCTCATTCCCTTTCACTCTCCACAGAGCCTCCCTCATGTCCGGGCACTCCATCTCCTCTATCTCCCTCTTCGCGAGATCAGCATAGAACGCCCTGAGATCCTCCCTGATTCTACCACGGTACGCCATGTTTGCCACATACATCGTGCACCCCGTGTCATCAACAAGCCCGAACCCGTCGTCCTCCCTCGTCCTGAACCTGTATACCGCCTTGCCCTTGCCGAAGATGTCGCTGTCCACGATGAAGATGACTATCCTCTCCCTCATCGATGTGTAGCCCTCTCCCCTGAGAAGCGCCTTCCATGCCAGCACCGAGGAGTAGTATTCCATCCTCTGTCCGAACTCCTTCCGGCTCACGCCGTGCATCTTCTGCATCTCGATGTCTATCAGGGCACCGCTTCTGTCCCTGGCAAGGATGTCGAAGGTGACGGAGTGCCCATCGACGACGCGCACGCTCACCTGCGCCCTTGCGCTCTCTACCTTGATGTCCTTCCTCTCTGTGATCGTGCTCACCAGGAACTGGACGCCTGATACGTTGTCATCGAAGCCGATGGCGAAGGCAGCGTCATCCGAGAGGGTGAGGTTGTCGACGAAGGTCTTAAGCTCTTCCCGCGGGATCTTCTTTTCCTTCATTTTTCCTCCTTTACCCTCTATACGCTGGAAAGAGAGGTTTTGGTGAACTTTTCCAGCTATAATGTTCAAGTATCAAGCAAGGGTATGGAGATGAACGCAGACTGGAAATATGGATTTTCGCCTCTGATACTGATGCGCGGCAGAGATTATTACAATAATGGATTAGTGTCAGAGATTGTGCGCACTGATTACGGCTTTGCGGCTGTTGTGGAAGGTACTTATGACTACAATGTCATGATTGAGCTTGATGCTGATGGTAATTTTCTTTCCGCCGATTGTGATTGTCCTTATGCGGAAGATGGAAATTACTGCAAGCATGAAGCTGCGGTGCTTTTTGCCTTGCAGGACAATGAGGATTGCCATGAGATCAATGATTCAGCCTCAGAGGATGACCATGATACTCTTTATGAGGCTGTTTCCTCGTTGTCAAAAGAGGAGCTTGCATCATTTGTTCTTTCCCTTGCTGGATCAGTACGACAATCCGGGACATGATTCTTTCGCAGTATTCCAGCCGTTTGCCCGCTTCATTCTTTTCCGAGATTAAGGATGAAATTAGCTGCGAATTCAGGACGATCAGAGCTGTCCAGGATGACTGGTTCGATGAGTTTAATGATGATGTGGCCCATGCTGCCGATGAAATCGAAAGGATCATTGACGATAAAATCATCGGAATTGTCCTTCCTAAAGGTTATTATCATGAAGCTTTTGATCTTGCTTTCTTCATCATGGAAAGAGCCCCTTTTGATGTCCTTTCAGAACAGGCTCAAGATGGTGGAGACGCGATTGTCTCTTCTGTTACCGATGTTTTCCGAGAGGCGTGTCAGAAAGCTGACGAGGGTGCTAAGGCACAGATGAGGAAACGATGTGAATCGTTCTTTTCCGGATTGCGGAATCATGATTCCGTTTACTTTTCCTTTGCGTCTTTCCTTCTTGACTCTTTCCAGGACAAGAAGCTTGCCGAAATACTCATCCGCAAATTTTCCGGTTCTGATTCTTCCGAGGCAATTGGGCTTGTCATCAAGGCTTATAAGACAATGGGTGACAGACACGAGCTTCTTGATTTTGTCGAGGCTCATCTTGATTCTGAAACCGCTATCAGGCTTGGTTATGAATATATTAGTGAAACATCAGAGACCGAGGTTGTAATCAGTTTTCTGCTGAAAGCGAGGAAGCGATTGTCTGAATCTGATAGCTGCAGATGGTCATTCCATACAGCAAAGGAAGAAATTTCGGAATGGCTTCTTGCTATCTATCGAGAGCATGGTATGCCTGAAGCATATCTTGATGAGCTTTCGTATTCATTGCTTCATCTTAACCAGAGGGGAACGGAGAAAGCTGCGGAATTCAAGAGATTGGCAGAACCTGAACGCTGGCAGAAGCTGTATTCGGTCCTGCGTTCATCAAGAAAGCACGACGCATTTTACGAATCCCTGCTGGTGATGGAAAAAGACTATGAGGCGCTGATGGAGCACCTTGAAAGCGGATTCTGCTTCTCTCATCAGAAGTATGACAGACTACTGTACCAGCATTATCCTGATCGTTTGATAGCTTTTCTGGAAAAAAGACTGCAAGAGAGCATGAAAAGCATGCACGACCGATCATCATACGCTTCTTTTGCAGCCGATCTGAAGTATCTCTCATCATTCGAGAAGGGATTGCCTCGCGCGGTTGCTATTGCCTCCGACGCTCTCGCGGAGTATCCGAACAGGCCCGCTCTCAAGGATGAACTGCGGAAGGCAGGCTTCTGGGGATGACCGGGAAGGGCAACCCTCTTGCCAACGTTGTATCAGCAAGTAGAATTGCTGACTCCCAGAAGAAGGTTTGCTGAGTCTCTGTCCAGGAACAGATTCCAGTCCGGATGTGTTTTCAGTATTGTGGCTGGCACACTCTGTGATACGGGTTCCGTAATGGTCCTGAGAACGGCCTCGCTTTTAACACCATGGGGGACGGCAGATACGATGTGCTTTGAGCGCATTATCTCCTTTACTGTCATCGTGATGGCTCTCTCCGGAACTTCCCCGATGGTCTTGAACCAGCCTTCCCCGACCTGCTGCTCCCGGCATCTCTGGTCGAGAGTTACTATCTTATAACATTCATTGCAGTCGAAATCCGCAGGAGGATCGTTGAAGGCTATGTGACCATTTTCTCCGATGCCAATGACTCCTACATCTGCAGCGCGCTCCCTCAGGAGAACGGAAAGGGAAGCAATCGCATCTTCCCCGGTGACGAAATAGGCGGCTTTGAGATTCACCTTCGAGACAAACCGTTCCCTGAGATAGCGGCGGAAGCTTGCCGGATGGTTTGCATCGAGGTCAAGGTACTCATCAAGGTGGAACATCTCGACTTTGCTCCAGTCGACGTCTTCCTCAACAAGGTTTTCCAGTGTCTCGAATTGGCTCTGTCCTGTGGAGAGGATGATACGCGCGCTTCCTTTTTCCCTGATCGTATCCCTCAGCAGGGCGGCTATGCACTCTGCAGCATTTCTTCCAAGTTCGTGTGCGGTGTCCGCAATCGTGATTCTTATCATCTCAGTTTCCTGCCTTATCCTCGAGTTCTATCCATCTCTCCGTCTTCTCATCCAGAGATGATCTGGCGTCCTCGTATTTTCTTGTTCTTTCTGCAAGCGTTCCCAGCTCTGTAGTCTCCACACTTGAAAAAGAGTCTTCAAGCTCCTTGATCAGAACCTCCAGCTCTTCGATCTCTTTCTCAATGCTTTCCTTTTCCTTCTGCTCCTTAAAGGAAAGCCCTTTCCTTTCCCTTTCCTGACGTTTCTGGGACTGTGGAGCAGGAACGGCGACAGCTTTTCTCTGGAGATCTTCCGCTTTCCTGGATTCTTTCCATTCAGAGTAACATCCCGGAAAGAGCGAGATCTTCCCGTTCTCAATGACAAGTGTCATGTCGGTTGTCATATCGAGGAAGGTCCTGTCATGGGAGGAGATGACGGCGCAGCCCGGAAATGATGTGATATATTCCTCAAGCCTTTCCATCGTGTCGATATCAAGATCATTTGTCGGCTCATCAAAGAGGAGGAAATTCGGATTCTGCACGAGGCGTGTCACCAGATACAGTCTTCTTCTCTCGCCACCGCTGAGCATCCCGATAGGGGTGCGCTGCATCTGCACGGGGAACCCGAAAAGCTCAAGGAAACGCGATGCAGATACTTCTTCGCCATCTCCCATGATGACTCTCTCCCCGATGTCCTCTGTATATTCAAGGACAGTCTTCGTGCTTTCCAGATCTCTTCCAAGCTGATCATAATACCCGAATATAGTGTTTATTCCCTTATCTATCATTCCGGAATCGGGTTCTATATGTCCGGATAATATATCAAGCAAAGTCGACTTTCCAGTGCCGTTATCTCCAATGAGAGCAAGCTTCTGTCCTTTGACGAAAGAAAAAGAGAAACCGGAGAAGAGCATTTTGCCATCATAGCTTTTTGAGATGTTCTCAATCTCAAGAATCTTCTTGCCAAGTCTGCGCTCTGCACTCTGGAAATCCCTCGGCTTGTCCTCATATACCTTCGTGCGTTCGGAGAGCATCTGGTCAATCCTGTCCTTGCGCCCCTTGTCCTTGCCTGTGCGGGCCTTTGGCCCTCTCTTGAGCCATTCAAGCTCGCGCCGGAGGATTGTCTCCCGTCTCTCTTCGTGCTTCTCTTCCATTCTCAGTCTTTCAGCTTTTCTCTCAAGGTAGGCTGAGAATGAGCCGGGATGGCGATAGAAGTGCTTTCTGTCCAGTTCCCAGATGGTTGAGCAGCATTCATTGAGGATATGCCTGTCATGAGTGACAATGATAACGGCCTTCTGTGTCGTCTTTATCCACGCTTCAAGATACTCGATGGTTTTTATATCGAGATGATTTGTGGGCTCGTCAAGGAGAAGAATGTCCGGTTCAAGCGCGAGCGCCCTGGCGATTGCCGCTTTCTTCTGCTGCCCTCCTGAAAGAGCATCCATCCTGCACTCTGGGTTGATACTCTCTCCCAGATCCGTGAGGACAGCCATATAGCGTCTTTCGATATCCCAGAGATTCTCCTTCTCGATGATTGAGAAGAGCCTTGTATATGTTTTCTCGTCTCCTTTGTCTATTGCCTCCTGATACTCTGTGAGGATGTCGAAGGCCCTGCACTTCTGCAGGTGGAGATAGCCCATGAGATCTGTGCCATCAGGGTAGGTGACAGTCTGTTCAAGAAGGACGACCGTGGCATCTTTCCTGACTGAGACATTGCCCTCATCAGGATAGATTTCTCCTGTAAGGCATTTGAGGAACGTTGACTTTCCTGTTCCGTTCCTTCCGACAATTCCGACTTTCTCTGCCTCTTCAAGTGCCAGGGTCACATTCTCGAATAGAGGTTCATCCCTGACGGTCTTTGAAAGGTTCTCTGCTGATAAAACAACCACACCCGGATTGTACACAATCTGGGCGATTGCTGGTAGAATCCTCGCATGGTCCGGGAAATTACGCTCTCTTTATCTCCAGAGGATGCTTCCAGAGAGGATAGCATCAGGGTTTTCGCAGCACGTAAGCTTGGTACAAAGCCTTCTTCGGTGACAGCTGTGCGCATGATGCGCAGAAGCATTGATGCCCGCCGTCGGGACGTGAAGCTTAATCTTGTGCTAAGGGTATATCTTGGAGAGGTTCCGCCACCGCTTTATGAGCCTGTGGTCTTTCCTGATGTCTCAGCTTCGGCAAAAAGCGCTATTGTTGCAGGTTTCGGCCCTGCTGGCATATTCGCCTCTCTCACGCTTCTTGAGAACGGCATCCGCCCGATAGTCCTTGAACGCGGACAGGATGTGCACACGAGACTGAGAGACACCGCAAGGCTTTCAAGGGAAGGAGTGCTGAACCCGGAGTCGAACTATGCTTTCGGAGAAGGAGGAGCTGGCGCATTCTCGGATGGTAAGCTGTATACACGATCACTGAAGAGGGGGGATGCCGGCAAGGTCCTGAGGCTTCTTGTGCAGCATGGAGCTGACGAGGAGATTCTCTGGGACAGCCATCCTCATATCGGGTCTGACAGGCTTCCTTATATTATCGAGGCGATGCGTGAAACGATTGTAAGCCATGGTGGCGAAGTGCATTTCGGCAAGAAAGTCACAGGGCTGATTGAACGCGGCGGTGAGACAGCTGGCGTTTTGTGCTCTGACGGCAGTGAATATAGCGGTCCTGTTATCCTCGCTACCGGACATAGCGCCAAGGATGTTTATTATTTCCTTTCTGATAAAGGGTTTGCGCTTGAAGCCAAAAGTACGGCTGCAGGAGTGCGGCTGGAACACAGACAGAGTCTCATTGATTCAATTCAGTACCATTCTGATAAAGTAAGGAATCCTTACCTTCCTCCTGCGTCGTATTCATTTGTCACGCAGGTGAATGGGAGGGGCGTCTACTCATTCTGCATGTGCCCGGGAGGTGTCATCGTGCCTGCCGCTTCAGAAGAAGGACACCAGGTTGTAAACGGCATGTCTCCTCATTCCCGTTCCGGACGTTTCTGCAACAGCGGCATGATCGTGGAGCTGAGAAAGGAAGAGCTGGATGAAACTGATCCTTTTGCGATGCTTCGTTTCATAGAAAGCATTGAGAGAAGCTGCTTCCATCCTGGTTTCGCGGCCCCTGCTATACGGATGGATGATTTCATTGCGGGCAGGGTATCCTCAGAGCTTCCGGATACGAGTTATCCGCGGCCTCTGGTGCCTCAGAGGATGGAAGAAGTCCTTCCTCCTGTGATAGTCTCATCACTCAGGGAAGGATTCCTTGCTTTTGACAGGATGACACGCTCGCGCTTTATAACGAAGGAGGCATTGCTCATCGCGTCGGAGACACGCACGTCGTCACCTGTCAGGATACTCCGCGACAGCTTCATGAGACAGGGCAGGGGGCTTTATCCTGCCGGAGAAGGCGCGGGATATGCAGGTGGAATCGTCTCTGCGGCAATTGACGGAACGGAAGCGGCGCTCCGCCTTGGAGGAGACTATGCATATTAACGGAAAGGAAGTCAGGGAAGGAATACATGACGGTTTTCCCATCTTCCTCGGATACTTCACGACTGCACTGGCTTTTGGCCTCCTGACGCGTACGAGCGGTTTCCGCTTTGTGGAAGGCGTTCTCACCAGCATGATAACATTCGCTGGATCCGGGCAGTTCTTGATGATGAATCTCTACAACGCGGGATCGATGCTGCTGTCAATCATCGTCTCCGTGTTTTTCATAAATAGCCGTTATATCTTCATGGCCTCATCGCTTTCACAGCGCCTTGCCGATCCGAAGTCGGTAATGGGAAGGCTGATGTGCGGCTTCGGTACTGTCGATGAAGTCTTCACAGTGGCTTCTTTCAAGGGTCGGAAGCTTTCTTATAGTTATATGGCAGGTCTCATCTTCACATCATACGTCGGGTGGGTGAGTGGAACAGCTATAGGATATCTAGGAGGGACATTCCTGCCGGATGTTGTCCAGAAGGCAGCTGTCATCACAGTCTATGCGATGTTCGCCTCTCTGCTCGGATCCGAGGCGAGGAGAGGCGCAAAAGCAATTCTTGTGGCATCGTTCTCAGCGCTCCTCAATTCCATCCTCATACTTGTGGCAGGGTTATCAACAGGGCTTTCATTCCTGATCTCAATGATTGCCGCTACAGTGTTCGGTGCGCTGATCTATACAGATAAGGAGGCCGGAATTGAATAAGATACTCATGATAGTCTCTTGTGCGGCTGTGACGCTGCTGCCAAGAATCATACCTTACTTTGCTTCATCTGCGCTTTCAAAGCTTCCCCGGTTCCTCCGCAAATGCATGATGCTGCTTCCTGTGGCCGCGCTCGGCGCGCTTATCTTCCCCCTGGCTCTCACGGATTTCGGTGTGATGTGGTACGCAGGCCTCGTGGGAGTAACGGCAGCTTTCATCACATCGCTTTTCAAGGGGCCGATGATTCTCGCTATCATCATAGCGCTTGTATCAACAACGGGGATGCTGCTGGCATTCCCTGCATAGGAGAAAAAAAGGGCTCTTCACGTTTTCTTAGGGGATTGAGATCTAACCGAAGGGATGGAAATGAACTGAATCAATGAGAAGAAGTAGTCTTCATCCCTGTATCCATAAGCAATCCTCTTCGCGACTTTTATCCTGTTGTTGAATCCTTCAAGCTTGCCTGTGGAGATCGGATGGGAGGCATGAGTTATGAGACCATCAAGCCGCTTCTCCTTCCGCTCAGCGAATCTCACAAGTGCAGGAATTCCGCTTGCCTTGGCTCCCTCGAACCATGCACTCCATCCCTTCCTTGCCTCTTCCTCATCCCTGAGATCGAAGAGCCTGGACATCTCCTCCTTCATCGCATGGCAGAGGGCAAGATCTGCATGGCTATCAAGTATTCTTTTCAGGGCAGAGGCCTCCTCTTCAGACAGGCTGTCTTTTCCTGCAAGAAGGATCCATCTGGCACGCTTTACTTCTGAATAGAGTTTCTTCTCTTCCTTTATCGCAGCCTTAGGGCATCCGTCTTCTTTCATCTGCTTTGCCATGGCGCTGTGCTTCCTTGCTTCCTCCAGCCTCACGGCCCCAAGAACATCCTTACCGAACTGCGCCTGCATGTGGTATCTGTCATATACGATCTCTGCCCATGGCATATGCTCGCTCACCAGCGCATTGTATGAGGCATTCATGTCCATTGCTACTGCTTCTA
>CASFLH010000056.1 GCA_949295505.1 uncultured Spirochaetales bacterium
GTCCAAAGCTGTCAATAAAAGATCCAAAATGAAAAGAAAACTTGTAAGCAATGGAATCTAAAAGGATAGAGAATAGCAGATTCGAAGAGAAGACATCATCAAGAAGACATAAAGAAGTGCCCCTGCAGAAAAGAGGGTTGCTCAAATGACTGATGGCGACTATCCTGAATCTGGCTTAGAGATTCGGGGGTGCCATCAGCTCAGTTCTGGAAACATGCTGCAATCGATGGCTTCCAGACCTTCTTGCCTGAGCTTCGCCTTCAGTCTGTTATAGTTTCAGAATCCGTTATACAGTTTCTTCTTCCTGAGAAGTATCCATCCAAGAGTGAGTATCTTGTTCGCTATATGGACGGCGATGATGGACTTTCACTTATGCCTTGCAGCCAGGGAATCCCATTCATCCCTAAGGGGACAGCCAGCCTTGAGGGACTCGATGCTCCATGCGCACTGCATGATGCTCTTCCTCACCGGCTTGCACCCTCTCCAAGAGACATTGCCCTGGAAGCTGTAGTCACCTGACTGCTACACCATCGGGACAAGGCCGACATAGTTCCTCAGCTGGGATGCGGAGCAGAAGCGGCTACCGTCACCGATGTATGCAAGGAGGGATGCAGCTACGATCGTCCTTATTCCTGGGAATGACAGCCATATCAGCGAGATTTCCGGATGCTTAATCAAAGCCTCGCGCATCATGGAGATGTAGTCTCCGATCTGGTTCTCTATCAGGGTTATCCTTGCCTCGGTCAGGCAGGCATCCTTGAGGGCCAGGCCTTTAAGATATCTGGCGATGTTCTCTATCCTGCTGCTGTTGTCCTGCAGGTCTGACTTCTTCAGGAAGGGGATCCCGTTCTGGTTGAACGTGGCATGGTGCTTGTTGATGTTCATCGTCCTGTCCTTCTTGGCAAGGCTGTATGAACTGATTATTGCCCTCAGCTCCGATTCCTCTTCAGTGGGAACTTCCAATGAGCACCATGACGATTGCTTTGTATCCCTCACATAATGCGCGATCCTGACAGCATCAAGCCTGTCGGTCTTGATCTGTGCCTCAAACGCCTTGTGGAGCTTGCCCGGATTCAGGACGACAACCGCCGCCTCTGAATATTCCACGATCTCCCTTGCGAAATTGAAGGATGACGTGCCTCCTTCCATTGCCACCAGGTCCCCTGGCTTCACGAATCCGGTGATGAAGCCCATCCTCCCGTCAGGATCCATCTCCCCTGTGAAGATCCTCCTGTCCTCGAAGTTCCTATCCTTCGTAAGAACGCAGCCCTTCAGCGTCTTCTTGGCAAGATCCAACCCGATGATCCTGTCGTACTGTCGGATGCTGTCTGGCATTCCTTCCATGGATATGCCTCCTTGATTGTATTCAGCCGAGAAAGAACCGATCCATTCACCGCCGAAGTGAGCAACGCCCCTTCAAGTTTATTATCGGGCTCTGGCCTGCGCATCTGCGCCGGCCAGTCCCCCTGAATAAGTAATCGATGAACTGAAGCTGTCAATATTTTTTTAAGAGGTAGATACAGATACCTGTACTCCATCACAAAGAGCCTTGACTTGCCTCAGCCTCTTCTGGCCGTCACCAGAAGATTAGCATCACTTCTTTCAGCTGAGGACATCTTAATTTTTTAGGAAAAGGCCGGTTTGATTCTTTCCAGAAAAATGGCGGGCACAGCGATCAATCGAACATCACGCCTGGATTCAGCACAGCCGGTGAACGCCAAACGATCCCCTTCTCTTCAAGATACAGGGCCTTCAGCCCCCAGTATTCATGACATATTCCGGTGGTCATCGTCCTGTCTATCTTCTCCTCCACCTCATCTATCACCGACAGATATTCCTCGGTAAGCTCCACGGGATCGTTCTTGGGCAGATATCCGCACCTTTTTATTACAGAGACGGACAGCTCTTCGATCTTCGTCTTTGGCAACACCCCTTCCATCAGTGATACAAGATCGGGGCAGTCATCCCTAATGTAAAGGTTGCGGGCCTTTACGGCATTGTAAAAATCCTCCTCCAGAAGCTCCTTATCCTCATCTCCGTAGTCCTCGAGGGAGAAAAGCCTGGCATGGGTTTCAATCAGTTTATTGTGGAATTTGAGGGAAACTCCGGTACGGCACATTTCATCGTAGCATCCCGACAGATACCTCAACACAGCGATTTTCTCACCAAGCACATCCGCAGTCTCCTCGTTGTTCGAAAACAGAATCCGCTCCATTTCTACAAGCGCCGGCCTGTCCCTGTAGGTGGGTGCGGCATACTGATGTTCCTTTCCAGCCTCAATCTTGTCATGAAGGGCCACGAGCCTCGCGATTTCCTGTTCGCTGAACATAAACACACCTCCTTTCAGGTAACATATGCATCGGTGCTTGTTCCGACTGCATGGAAAAACATACCTCAGGTTGTCAACATCTTCATGCAACGCATCCCGCTTGTCAAGCAAATCGGCGCAACCGGCAGCAGTCTCGATTGACCACGATGCCCGTGTGATTTTAAGATAAGGCATCATGTCGAACTTTCTTTATGCGGAGAAAACGGTTCCTCCGGGAATCGGTATGGGATCATATTCCGCAGACCACATATTCTGGCTTATATTGGCGGCCATGGCAATTTACTGTGCCACAAGGTATTACAAGATATCAGACGGGGAAAGACGCAGGAAGATGCGGCGGAACATCGTAATCGCGATGTTTGCCGACGAGGCTCTGAAATGGTTCGTCACAATTCCCACTGGACAATGGAACTGGGCCTATCTGCCTCTTCATCTATGTTCGATTTCCATGTTCGTTGCCCTTCTGCATTACAAGACGGAAAACCCCATGTCCAAGGAGTTCAGGGACCTGCTGGACCAGTGTTCCGTGCTTCAGTCCCTGAACTCTATTCTATTAACTATGGAAAAATAGCGAATTTCTCATAATTTCTTTTGTTTCAATGAAATCATAATGCATTTCTAGTTGAAGTTTCTTTGTTTTCATAGTAATATTAATAACTATGAAGAAGGATGAGAA
>CASFLH010000057.1 GCA_949295505.1 uncultured Spirochaetales bacterium
ATGTCTTCTAGACTTTTCCCGTCATACTGAGTCACTCCGCGTGAATTTCTGCCGGCCCAGTGCCTGATTATCCTTGTCCCGGACAGCAGCTGGCGGCAGAATGCCGGACACAGTCTGGTTCTTATCGTCTTGTCTTTGTCAATGGCAACTACATAGACTAAGTGAACTACTCCATCTTAGCTGAGGCTAGAAGATGGAGCTTCCGGTTTCGACGCAGAATGCTTCCATGCCTCATACGAGGCATCGAAGCCTGACATCCGCTCCACCGGAGTACGCTTCTGTTCCGGAAGCGTGCAGGCTATCTCATGCTTGCCCGCAAGAAGCAGTGTTTTCGCGGCCTTGATATCGCGCTCTTTGGTATATCCGCATGCAGGACAGACGAACACCCTGTCTGAGAGCGTGATGCTGTCATGTATATGCCCGCATACAGGGCACATCCTTGTCGAAGGGAAGAAGCGGTCTATCACGAGGACGTTAGGATTGGCCTGGAGCTTTCTCTTCAGCGTGCCGAGCGTTGAGTTCTGCACCTCCTTGCCGAAAAGCCCCTTGTGCCATCCCTTGATGTTCTCATCCTGCATGACCACAAGGCTCCTTCCCGTGATGATATCGTGGTATATCTGATTGGCCTTTGCCCGCCGCCTGTTGGCGAGCCTCTCGTACTCCCTCTGGATCTGATGCTTCGTGTCACGCCAGCCCCCGGAACCCTTCACCTGCCTTGCCAGCTTCTTCTGCAGGCCCTTGAGGCGCTCCTGTTCTTGGACCGATATGTCGAATTTCTCTCCTTCCGAGGTCGTTATCGTTGTCTTTATACCGAAATCAAGGCCGATTTCTGGTTTCTTCTCCGTCTCAGCGGCCCCCTCATGCTTCGGGATGTAGCATGTCAGCATGAGATATATACCCGATGCCTTCTTCACGAGCTTGGCGTTGGCGCATTCCGCACTGATCGGGATCTGATTCATCCCGAACACGCGTATCGGTCTCTTTATCCCTGCGATATGCACGGTATTCTTGTATTTCCCGTGCTTGTTGCCTTCTGTCCCGAAGCATATCCAGTGTGTGTTGCCGTACTGGTTAAGCTCAATGGAGTCATATGATGAGCGGAACTTCAGCTTCCCGTTCTTCTTCCCCGTCTTCCTGCGTTTCGCAGCAAGTGATTTCATGTCCTGCTTCAGGGATGAGTATACGGCCTGTATGAACTTCGCGGGCATCGTCAGCTGACGCGCAACAGGATTGCCGTCCTTATCGAGGGATGTGATGCTGCGTGTCTCCGTGCTGAAGTCCCTGAACCTGTCAGCTTCGAGGCCGATGAGGTAATTGCAGAGCCACCTGCATTCAGCGAAATGCAGGAAGAGCTTATCACGCTCTGCGTTGTTCAGGCATTTCAGATCGAGCTTCAGCTCTATGACGACGAGGCGCATGGAGGCATGGCGGAGACGCGTCTCCTTGCCTTTCTCTCTGATGGTCCTGTTCTTTGCTTTCCTAGCCTCATCGTCCATGTCTTATTATACCACATATACTTACGAACCAAGCAGATGCGGCAATTCATCACCATCTTTCGCTGCGCTTAGAAGATGGTGTCTTCTTGCTGTTGTTTCGATAAACAATGGAGCTCGTTTGCTTGCTTGTAGGATTGTCGGTTAATCACAGACTGTTCCACCATCGACTGGTAGCTGTACGCCATTCAGGAATGAAGCTTCATCGCTTGCAAGGAAAGCTACGGCGGCAGCTACATCCTCCGGTGCGCAGAGATGTCCGAGAGGAACTTCTTCTATCCTTTCTCTCATGCGGTCGGGATCGGACAGGAATCCATTCACTAATCCAGTTTTTACAGTACTCGGATGAACGGAATTGCATCTTATGTTGAATTTACCATATCGGGATGCGATGCTCTTTGTAAGCATTGTCACGGCACCTTTTGAGGCTGTGTAGGATTCATTTGTATACCTGTGACCTACAAGACCGCATACAGAGGAGATATTGATTATAGATCCGCCTCCCTGTGCTTTCATTATAGGAATGGCATGCTTGATTGAAAGGAAGACGCTTCTGACATTTATCTGGAACATCTTGTCCCAGTTCTCCACAGAACACTCTTCAATATCATATCTGATATTTACACCCGCATTATTCACAACAGCATCGATTCTTCCGCATTCTGATATCACATCATCGTAGATTGATATCCAGTCAGCTTCTTCTGTCACATCGAGCTTCTTTGCACGGACATTCTCGAGATGTGTTTCCCTGATAGCTTCTGCGCATTTCTCCACGGAGATATCTGTCATATATACAATGAAGCCGTCAGAGGCAAGTTTTCTGCATATTGCCCTGCCCAGGCTGCCGGCTCCGCCAGTTACTATTGCCGTTTTCATTCTGTTTCCTCCATGGGAATATCATATATTGGTTCTCAGGTTTTGGAACCTTTGAATTTCTGGATTATGGAAGAGTCAGTAATATTGTGATGCTGCAGAGAACCATGAATGAATATGGCGGATGATGTGTGCAGCCTGTTGATCAGGATGCGATGTATCAATATTTCTGATACAATCTGATTTTCTCTTGTCCATTTCCATGAAGTGCTATGCTATCATTCAGGAGGAGGTTCTCATGATGATTTATGATGTGAATAGTGAGGAGTTCAGGTTGTTCGGCAGTGTCATTGATGGTATTGATACTTCAGCTCTTCTTGATACCCTTGAAAAGGTTTCCCCCTGCCCGGAAGATGCGACTATCTATGTTCCTGATGTCCAGGAACTTGATGAATTGCCTGTATATAGATTCCTGTCAGATCATGTCTATGGTGGGCTTCCGGTTCAGATCGGCTACTGCTCCGGTACGAACTATAAGCTCAACTGTCTTGAGTACCACAAGGGTAGTGAAGTAAACATCTCTCCTGACGAAATAGTCCTGCTGCTGGCAGATCTCAGGGATGTCAGGGGCGGGAGGCTTGATACGTCCCTTGTGAAAGCATTCAGAGTTCCTCCGAGAACCGCTGTTCTTCTGTATGAGACAACACTTCATTATGCGCCTTGCGGAAGATTCAGAACCATAATAGTCCTCCCGAAGGGTACTAATGGAGAGAAACCTGCTATCAAGGAGGAAACATCAGAGGATAGATTCCTCTGGGGCGCAAACAAATGGCTTATCGCGCATCCTGATACAGCTGAGGCAAAAGCGGGGGCTTTTGCTGGCCTGATTGGTGAGAATATCGATATTTCTGGCATGATCTGAAAATTTCCGGGAATCGGGCTGAAGATGCTGTCAGCCCGGTTCCTGCTGGGATCAGACAGGTTTCTTGCCTTTTTACAATTCCTAATCAATTCTCCCAATAGCTGGTTAAACAAGAAAACCTGCGATGCCGGCGTCGCATCTGGTAACCTGACGGCCATCAGGAAGTGTTATCTGCTCTTTTGGAAGCCTGCCATCGAGACACTCAATCGCTTTTGATTCCAGTGACTGGATAAATGACTTATTCAAGGGCATGCTGCCATGTGAAGGGTACAGTAAAGTGAACTGTCCCTCATATTTTTCCAGCTTCCTGAGAGAGTGAATGTATGCATGCATTTCACGCATCGTGCCAAACATATATATGTTGCCATCCTGCACGCTGTCTCCGGGAAACAGCATACCGCAGGAAGAGTCAAGCAGGGCAATGCTTCCCGGAGTGTGTCCTGGAATCAGGATGACTTCGATTTTCCTGTTGCCAAGGTCGATGATTTCCCCATCATCGACTGGCCGGATTTCTCCTGGACCATTGTTGATATTATAATAGTTTGCAGCCTCCGCTGGATGCATCAGGGCATATGGGAAGCGCCCGTTTCCTGCAATATGATCCCTGTCCGCATGTGTATTTATGAGTTCAATGGGAAGCTTTGTGAGAGTTTCTGCAATTTCTCGTGCTTCATCTCCTGAGACTCCGCTATCAACAAGAAGGGCTTTTTCATTTCCCTCAAGCAGAAAGCATCTTACGAATCCATCTTCAATACTCCACGTCCGTTCATCAATCCTCTGTGCGTTCATACTGAAGATTGTCAATCTGATGATTGTTGTAAGCAAGACCAGATTTTCTTGGGTGATTGAGATTCATTAAGTGCTCTGACGCAATATTCCATGTGAGAAAATAGAGGGGGATTAAATTCAGTTTTCACAGCTTCTCGCACGCTTTCTGACAAACAGGAACCAGTACGAGGCCAGCTATGATTGATGGAATGATCCCTGTGATACCAGGGCCGAGGAGATATGGGGCGTCTGGTCTCATGAATACCAGCCCGAGCGCTCCAGATGCGTTTATCGAGCCATGAAAGAGGGCAGGGGCCCAGATTGAGTCTGTCCTGTCCGCAAGATATGATTCCCACGTTCCCAGAACAATACATGAGAGGCACATTGCAGCTATTCCAGATACAGGATACCCGGGGTAACCTAGCCCGTAATTGTATCCCATTATATTGATCGGCGTATGCCAGAGTCCCCATATGATTCCTGTGATCAAGCAGGCTTTTGCCTTCCCGACCCTGTCTGATAGCTCTGGATACAGGAATCCTCTCCATCCTATTTCCTCGCCAAGCGCGAATAACATATTGAAGAGTGCTGCAGGAATGATTGCTGCAACTGTTATGAGCATGAACTGACTAACAGTCATTGCTGTCATCTCGATGCTGGCGAGGGAAAAATCATTGCGGAAGATAGAAAAATAAACTATGCATCCTGCGAATGCGAGAAATAGCGGGGAGAACCATGCGATGAGGTAGCAGCCTGTGTTCTTTCTGATTTCCGATCTCCAGGAGTATCTTATCATTGGGGTTTTTCGTACCAGATGAACAATTGCGGCAGAAACTGCGGGCAACCACATCAGTATGGCGGACACTGCCATGTACACAGAAGAACCGAAAAGACCATATGCGTTCATGACAATCCAGATAGCCCATGGAATGACGAAGGAGATAATCAGATAAAGCAGTATATTCATTTACAGCAGTTCCTTTATTGCATTATAGCCACTTGTCAGTTTCTGCGTGATGACAGTTTGTAATGACCTCTGCCGATTCTTTCTATCTTCCCTTGCTCTGTAAGCGCACGGAGAACTCTCTGCAGCTGTCTCCGGCTGCAGCGCAGCGTGTAGACAATGTTGCTGATGTCCTTTATCTCGTGAGATGGGGCGATATTCTCCATATAGTTCATTACGCGTTCTTCTGTATCTCCAGCCTCTCCCTCGGTTTCTAGTATCCGGCGAAACTTGCTGCTGAATGAATCAAGAAGCGTGTGCAGGAAAATGCAGTCTTCTGATAACTGAGACCTGTATTTCGTACTGCTGATTGCGATGCATTCCATAGTCTGTTTGACTTCAACGAATAGCGGGGTCTCTACCATATCAACGAATTCCATTTCTCCTATGACATCACCTTTCTTCACATCACTGACAGGAAAAGAGGTTCCGCCGGTCCTGATACCATAGATTACGGCTCTTCCCGATACGGGAAAGAGTACATCAGCAAGAGGCTTTTCCGGCGATGTGATCAGTTCTCCTTTGCAATAACGATAGACTCTGGCTTCTATGCCTGTGAGTTTCAGTTTGGTGTTTATTCTAGAATTTTCCATCAGTTTTTCGATTCTGTTCGGGTCTCTGATTTCTTCCATGGGGATATTTTCCCTGAAATGTTCAGATTGTGCCATATGTCACATGAATGAAAATGCTGATTCTGCTAACACTACCCTGATATGGAAGAGAATAATATCTTTGAAAGCGATAATATCCCGCAGTCATACCTCCGCCTTGCAGTTCCTGTTGTCCTTAGCATGGTGGTGACACTTATTTACAATCTCGCCGATACATACTTCGTTGCGCGCACCGGTTCGACTGCTCTTGTGGCGGGCGTTTCACTTGGTGCACCTCTTTTCACAGCTCTCATGGCGATAGGCAATATATTCGGGCAAGGTGGAAGCGTACTGATTTCCCGGCTGATGGGGCAAGCGAGCACTGATGAGGCAGGAAAGGTTAGTTCGTTCTGTTTCTATGTGACGATTATTATCGGTATAGCAATAGCCTCACTTCTTCTGCTTCTACGCATGCCGTTTCTCCAGCTTCTCGGAGCAAATGAAGAAACACTTGAATATGCTTCAGATTATTTCATTCCGCTTGCAATCGGTGCTCCTTTAATAATGCTTTCATTCATACATTCGAATCTTCTCCGTTCGGAGGGTATGTCCAGAGAGTCCATGATAGGTACTGTTGCAGGTGCTGTCGCAAACATCATCCTTGATCCTATCATGATTTCCTCTCTTGGATGGGGCGCAGCAGGAGCTGCGATAGCGACTGTTATAGGATATGCTATCTCTGATCTGATTTTCCTGTTCTTTGTATTGAGGAAAAGCCGGATCCTGTCCGTAGGCGCAGGACTTGGGCTGCCATCTTCTGCAAGTGTCCAGCAGATAATCGGAATTGGCATTCCTGCAGCGATTGCAAATTTAATGCAAAGCTTTACTGCCGTGATGACGAACAAGTTCCTTCTTCCTTATGGCAATGACAAGATAGCGGTAATGGGGATTGTTCTGAAGGTAAGCATGATAGCCTTGCTGATTCTTACAGGACTTGCATTCGGCGGACAGCCATTGTATGGCTATTGCTTCGGAAAAGGGGACCGGGAACGGCTTATGCGTCTTTTCAGATTCTCTTTCCTGTTCATTCTGGCAGTTGCGTCTGTGCTTACAGTATTGCTT
Organism: uncultured Spirochaetales bacterium; assembly: GCA_949295505.1. Taxonomy (GTDB): domain Bacteria; phylum Spirochaetota; class Spirochaetia; order Sphaerochaetales; family Sphaerochaetaceae; genus Ornithospirochaeta. Next base: position 6,715 of record CASFLH010000057.1, read on the forward strand.
GTCGTTTCTGCTCCTTCATTGATGCGTGTTTTCATGGATGAGGACGGGATTGTACAGGATGGTGTCCTGATGCTGCGTTCGCAGGTCATTACGATGCCTTTGGTTGGCCTTGTGCTCCTTTCGACTATCATATTCCAGTCCGCGGGGAAGGTTGCTGGCTCTTTCTGCCTGTCCATCAGCCGACAAGGAGTCATTTTCTTTCTGGCCCTTGTCCTTGGTAATCTTTTCCTGGGGTATATAGGTATCGTGGTATCACAGGCGGTTTCCGATATCATAACCGCATTGATTGCCGTACTGCTTTTCAGAGCACAACTATTTCGTGACATGTTCAGCAGGAAATAGGAATCGGACTTTCACAAATTCAGGAGTATGATTGCAGGGATTATCACGGCGATGCCGGACCAGCTCCATTTTGAGATCCTCTCCCTGAATAGGAATATGCTTGCCGCTGTTACCGCAAGAATCGCTCCGACACTGTAGGTGGGGTATGCGATATAGGCGCTGACAGTTGAGAGTGATTTCAGCAATAGCAGTGAAGAGAGGTAATTGGGAATCCCGAGAAATAGGCCAATGATTATTTCATTCCTGCCGATTCTTTCCTTCCTCCGAATCGTGATGACAAGACAGATAATCGCGGAAAAAAGGAATGTGAGACCCATGAACCAGTCATCAAGGCTCAGGTCTCCATATACCTCGAAGATTTTCAACATGCTGTCTGCGGCCCCGCCGAAGAGCATGCCCAGAAACAACAGGCTGAATGCAGGCCTCAGCGGGCTTTGGCTGTTATCAGTCCGGCTCTTCTGGATATTCATTATAAGGAAGGCTGCTGCCACCATGATTATTCCCATTCCCTGAATAGCGGATGGTCTTTCCCCGAAGAAGAAAATCGAAAGGCAGGTTGGCACCATGACACCAAGGCGGGCGAATGTAGACTGAAGTATAGCTCCGTTCCTTCTTACATTGATCTGGTTCATGACCATGCCGCCGAGATACAAAAAGCCATTCACAGCAGCAGATATTATGCAGAGCCTGAAGTTGCCGTCAAATGCCGGCAAGGCCTGACTGGACTGGGTGATCAGGAATGGTATGAGGCATGCAATGTAATTGATTGTCAGCATGCCATATCTGTCATATTCCCATTTTCCGCTGACCTTCAGCACCAGCGAGACCATAGCGCTGCATAGAAATCCCGTGATTAAATAGCCCATTTCTCTTTACTTCCCCAATAAGAATACGGTTCTTCCGGTCTGGATTCCAGTGATTAGCAAACTTGTTTCATCCATTCTCACATCATCTGCTACTATATGAGGGAATGCACGTATCGGGAGGAAATATGCCAGATAAAGCATTGATTAGCGAGCAGGTTAGGAAGATTGCTCCGGAAATGGATCCACTGCGGCTTGGAATTGGATGGGCAGCTGAAGATCTTGCCAAGCCGAAGATCATTATAGAAAGCACTTTTGGTGACAGCCATCCAGGTTCAAGCCATCTTCTCGCACTTTCAGATGCGGCTGCTGCAGGAGCAGCTGCAGAAGGAGGGAGGGGAGCACGGTATTACGTTACGGATATATGCGATGGGCAGGCACAGGGACATGATGGCATCAATTACTCACTTGCCTCACGCGATATGATTGCCAATATGGTTGAGATCCATAACAATGCGACTCCTTTCGATGCAGGTGTTTTCATTGCCTCCTGTGACAAAGGGCTGCCAGGGTTGCTGATGGGTATCGGACGCACGGATCTTCCTTCTGTTGTCGTGCCTGGCGGTGTCATGGCCGCGGGGCCGGATCTCCTTACACTTGAGATGATAGGGAAGTACAATGCGCAGTTTGAGCGCGGCGAGATAACAGGGGAAGAGTTTGATTTCTATAAACATAATGCCTGCCCGACATGCGGAGCCTGCTCTTTCATGGGCACCGCCTGCACGATGCAGGTGATGGCAGAGGCTCTCGGGCTCGCGCTTCCGGGAACCGCGCTTCTGCCTGCTGTTTCATCAGATCTTCTTGAGGCCGCGGAAAATGCAGGGAAAGCGGCTGTCCGTCTTGCTCTTTCAGGAAAGAAAGCCCGGGATATAGTGACCCTGGAAAGCTTTGAGAATGCCATTATGGTTCATGCCGCCATCTCCGGATCGACTAATGCCATATTGCATCTTCCTGCGATTGCCCATGAATTCGGGATCTCAATAGATGCTGATACTTTTGAGAGACTCCATCATGGTGCTCATTATCTCCTGAATGTGCGCCCCGCCGGTTTCTGGCCAGCCGAATATGTTTACTATGCAGGAGGTGTTCCTGCAATCATGGAGGAAATAAGGCACCTTCTTCATCTGGATGTGATGACCGTCACGGGAAAGACACTGGGTGAGAATCTGGAGGATATCCGAAATAGCGATTATTACGGAATCTGCGAAGAGTGGAGGAAGAGAAAGGGGGTCAGCAAGGAAGATATCCTCAGACCTTATGACAACCCGATCAGGACAGATGGGACTATCGCGATTCTGCAGGGAAACCTGGCGCCAGAAGGTGCTGTCGTGAAGCATTCAGCGGTCCCCGAGGAGATGTTCCATGCTGTTCTCAAAGCCCGTCCTTTTAACTCGGAGGAAGAGGCTATCGCCGCGGTTCTCTCGCACAGAATAAATCCAGGGGATGCGGTAATCGTGCGCTACGAAGGCCCAAAGGGATCCGGAATGCCAGAGCTTTTCTATACAACCGAGGCTATTTCATCTGACCCGGAACTTGGCAGCAGCATTGCGCTCATCACTGATGGCCGATTCTCCGGGGCTTCAAAAGGCCCTGCTATAGGACATGTAAGCCCGGAGGCAGCTTCCGGTGGCCCGATTGCTCTTATCGAGGAGGGCGATCTGATTGAGCTGGACATTGCTGCCCGGAAGCTTCAGATAATAGGCATAGATGGAAAGAGGCTTGATGAGGAGACGATTAATGAAATCCTCTCTGAAAGGCGGACTCATCTGAAGCCTTTCACCCCGAAATACCCGGGTGGTGTCCTTCGTTTCTACTCTGAGCATGCCGTCAGCCCGATGAAAGGCGGCTATATGGAATGATCAGAGACTGCATAGGGTGATGCCGGGACTTTGCCCGGCAATCTGGTCAGCTTTTATAGCCTGATGGTAGTTCTTTCCACCTCCTGCGGAGGAGAAAGGCCACGTCTTTAGGCTGACGCTGTCTCGTGAATACGCCTTTCTTGTTGCCATTGACTCTCATCAGGCCTTCCGTTGTCTGGAAATCAGCGAAGTTCCAGATCTGCTCGCCTTTTACGAAATCATAGGCATCAAAGACCCTGTGCTGCATCTCAAGAACCTCATCCTGATACTCCTGGGACCACATCACAGAAGGCAGCTTATGCTCGGAAGATAGCGTATCACCTCCATATTCCGTGAATATGAATGGCTTGGAAAGATTCTTTGCCTTCCACTGGTCCATCTCGCGGCGGAACATCACTTCAGCATCGCTGATCTCATATCCGCCTTTGATATACCAGCCATAATACCTGTTAAGCTCAATGAAATCGCACAGCTGATAACAGCGGCATGTATCAGGGCCGGAGCTGACTTCCATCGCAAAAGATCTAGGTCTCTTCTGTGGATCAATCTCAAGTGCCTTTCTGAATATCTTAGTGAAATACGGCAGGCTGCTCTCATCTTTTGACTCCGGTTCATTGAGAAGGCTCCAGGCAATGACCGAAGGGTGGTTCTTGTCCCTTGTGATCATCTCCTCGACCGCTTTGAGGTGAGCATTCAGGAGCTGCGGAGTTGTCTCCTTCGCAAAGAAGGAAGAGGCGCCTTTCCCTGTTCCTGCATCGAGGAAATTTACCAGGCTTTCGAAGAGCCCGACAGCAGGAACCTCATCGATGATCAGGAATCCTTCCCGGTCTGCCATTATATAAGTCTCTTCATCGTATGGATAATGGGAGGTCCTGAAGGAGTTCGCCCCGATCCATTTCATCAGTTCGAAATCCCTTTTCATAACTGCCCGGCTGAAGCCACGGCCCATGATATCGCTATCTTCATGCTTGCCGAAGCCTTTCAGATAGACCGGCTTGCCGTTTATGAGGATATCCGTTCCTTGGATACATACTTCCCTGATGCCTATTTCCATCGGATATGTGTCCAGGATGCCGCTGTCGTCTGAAAGTGTTATCACGAGTTTATAAAGATAAGCATCAAGCACCTGCCATAGATGGGCATCTTCCAGATGGATTGTTCCTTTGCATCCTTCCGCTTCCGCTGCTTTTTCCCCGTTCTCGTCGAAAAGTTTCAGAGAAACCCTTCCTTCACCGGCTGTTCTGATGTTGTAAGTGATATCCGCAACGTTTCCGTTGACCTTATACGACAGATCCGCGTCGAATATGCTCCGTTTAGGTATTGAGACCAGAAATACCGAACGCTGCAGGCCGGAGTAGTTATAGAAGTCGAAATAGGGTTTCGTCATCTTCTTGCCATTGCTAAGCGTGATTGTCCGGCCGCAGGGGATATTCGTCTCGTTTAGCTCATTATTGACTTTCACAACAATTTTGTTTGTCTCTCCATACCGGGCTTTATCCGTTATGGAGACCATGAAAGGAAGGAAGCCTCCTTCATGTTCACCAGCTTTTTCCCCATTGATGAAAACCTCTGCCCTGTGTGTCGCCGCACTAAAACGCAGGAATACATCAGAATCCTTCATCGACATGGGTACGATGATTTCAGTCTCGTACCAGACATCTCCTGTGAATTCCCTGGTATCCTTATCCGTGTAGAAATCCTGGAAGCTGGCAGGAACAGGGATCATATCATGGCCGGGAATCCCGTGTGCCCATCTGCTGCTGTCATCATGGCCGTTATCAAGGCGGAATTTCCACATGCCATCAAGGCATACAGCGGTCCTAGTCGGTGTATTCACCGGGTAAAGCATTGAGTATTCAAGCATCTGCATCTCCTTGATCATATTGTAGCATGAAGGTCCCGGAGACGTGCTCTCAGATGAAAGCAGGCAGAATCCGCGGAAAAAGAAGGAAATAATGGCAATAAAGGTCTATGCAGGGTGGGGAGTATACTCTACTATTGAGGCGACAATAAAAATATGGGGCTGAATGTGTCAGTCTGTAAAAGGACGCATTGTTTTAAGGGAGAGCAATGATAGAGATCAAGCACCTGCGAAAAGTATTTGATGATGATACCATCCCGCTGAAAGACATAGACATCACTATAAATGACGGCGATGTGATATCAATCATCGGACCTTCAGGAACCGGTAAGTCGACCCTTCTCAGATGTATCAACATGCTTACTGAGCCTACATCCGGAAGTATCATAGTAGATGGTCAGGACATAACAGAGAAAGGCTGCAACCTCAACGAGATCAGGAAGAAGATGGGAATGGTTTTCCAGTCATTTAATCTTTTCGGGCATCTCACGATAATCGAGAACATCATGAATCCTCAGATAACGCTGCTGGGAAGAAGCAGGCAGGAGGCCTATGACAAGGCCATGTATCTGCTGCAGCAGGTCGGTCTGGCGTCCAAGGTCTTTGCTTATCCTGAAGAACTGTCAGGAGGCCAGCAGCAGAGAATCGCCATCGCGCGAACGCTCGCGATGGATCCTGACATCATCCTGTTTGACGAACCTACCTCGGCGCTTGACCCGTCGATGATCGGGGAAGTCCAGTCCGTAATCAAGATGCTTGCAAAGAGCGGCAGGACAATGATGATTGTCACACATGAGATGGATTTCGCCAGGAAGATATCCAACCGCATCATATTCATGTATGACGGGTATATCTATGAAGAGGGAACTCCGAAGCAGATATTCGAGCATCCGCAGAAAGAAATCACAAAGCGTTTCATACAGCGTCTTTCTTCGCTTACATACAGAATCAATTCCACGGATTTCGACGTCGAGGCGATGAGTGATGAGCTCAACGCATATGGTGAGAAGCTTCTTATCGAGGCTGAACGTCTGAGTAAGCTCATGCTCGCATTCGAGGAAATCTGTATCAACAACATCGCAGCTGATTCAGAAGTCCCTGACATTCTAGTGAAAGTGGAGTATTCAGAGAAGCTGGATATTCTCTCGATGCTCATATGCTACAAAGGTGAGAAATTCGATGTTCATACATCAGGCAGCAAGCTTTTCCAGGATCTGCTTGCAGAGCCTACTACTGAGGTGAAGCAGGATGATGTCTCCGATGATCCGATGGGATTCGAGCATCTTATAACGCTGCGCTTCAGATGGGCGGAGGAGGAATGATGAGAAAGGCTGTATCATTTCTTATATCCATTGTTCTTCTCTCCTCCGTTCTGTTCGGGGCAGAGTATGAGACAATCGAGGAACTGAACGGAAAGAATATCGGAGTCCAGACGGCTGTTCTTTATGAGGAGCTGATCATGGACAGGGTGCCAGACAGCACGTTCCAGTACTATACGATGCCTAATGATATGATTCTTGCGCTTCAGTCAGGAAAAGTCGATGCCTATCTGATAGAAGAGGTCAGCTTCGGAGTGCAGAAGAAGAACCATCCGGAGCTTACTGTCATTGAAGAACCGGCTGGATACATCAACGCGACCTGTATCATAGGCAACAATGAGAGGCAGGACAGGCTTCTCGGAGAGCTGAATCAGTTCATTGCCGACAGCTGGAAAAATGGTCTTCTTGATGAGCTCTACGATTACTGGATTGCGGATTTCGATCCTGTGAATGATACCTGTGACGTTACAGGCTTCACGGGAGAGAACGGAATCATATCGGTAGCTGTGGAAGGTGGCTATGAGCCGTTCTCTTTCATCAGCAATGGCAATATCTCTGGCTTCGATGTTGATTTCATATGCCGGTTTGCCCGCGCTTATGGCTATACTCCGGAATTCTATGAAGTGCCGTTCGAGGCTATCGCGCCAGGTGTTGAGACAGGTAAATACGATATCGGAATGAACATCGTTGTCAGCGAGGAGCGAAACGAGACCGGAACGCTTTCCGATGTCTACTACACGACACCTATCAGGCTTGTGATTCTTGGTGAGGATGATTCCTCCGCAGGTTTTTTTGCCACCCTCGCTGATAGCTTCAACAAGACGTTCATCAGGGAATCCCGTTGGGAGCTCTTCGTTCAGGGCGCGGGGATTACCGTGCTTATCACAATCGCGTCAATCATTGCCGGCACGGTACTCGGCTTCCTGGTGTATCTTGTCTGCAGGAAGGGTAGTCTTGTAGCCAATTCAGTGACGAATTTCTTCCTGTGGCTGATTCACGGCATGCCTACGGTTCTGCTGCTGATGATTCTCTATTACATCGTCTTCGGATCCTCAAGGCTGAGCGGCACATGGGTTTCGGTGGTAGGATTCTCCCTCATGTTCGCATGTTCCATGATTGATATGCTCAGGGTTGGCTGCCATGCGATCGGAAAGGGGCAGACCGAGGCTTCCAGGGCGCTCGGATATTCTGAGAGTCAGAGTTTCTTCCGCATCATTCTGCCTCAGGCCGCACAGCACTTCCTCCCGATTTACCGCAATGAGGTTGTCACGCTGATCAAGGAGACATCTGTTGTCGGATATATCGCCGTTCTTGATCTTACGAAGATAAGCGATCTTGTGCGGAGCAGGACATATGAGGCGTTCTTCCCGCTCATCGTTACAGCGATAATGTATTTCGTGATATCCGCGATTCTTACAAAAGTCGTTACTATGGTTGAGCATGCTATCGACCCGAAACGGCGGAAGAAGGAGAAGATCCTGAAGGGGATCAAGGAAGCCGAATGATAGGACAGCCCTGCGGGGCTGTTCTTGCTTTCTATGCATTAATAATCAAACCGTTTGGCTTAAACAATGTATCTGATGGCCTTTGTCATTCGTTCCGGGGCATTGGTAAAATGATTGCCCGGATTGGATTCGAAGACTATAGGGATGCCTTTGTCCTGCAGCAGCGATATGATTTTCCCGGTGTTCTGACCTACGGTTCGCATTGCAGCGTTCCCTGCTTTGTCTTCCTTGTCGCCCAGTGAGATATAGACAAGGTCAGGAATCTCCGGAGGCACATTGGACGCGATGAAAGAAGTGAAGCCAGGATACCAGAGCGACCCCGATACGCTTGCATAGCTCTGGAATGCTGCTGTGCGGAATGCGGAATACAGCGCAAAGAGCCCGCCTAGGGAATAGCCTGCTAAAGCAGTTTTCTCCGGTTTTATTCGCGACTCGCTTATTATGCGCGGGAGTATTTCATCCGTGAGGAAAGCAAGATATGAATCAGCCATTCCTCCATATCCAGAGTCCCAGAAGGCGACAGGGGAGGATGGCCATGGTGTCATCTCGTCATTCCATCTGATACCGCTTATGGCTGCGAGTGAAAGATCACTTCCTGAAAGCAGCGGCCATATCCTATACCCTTCCTCTTCTGAGACGGAATTCATCAGCACAAGCGGTGCTTTTCTGTTCCCGGAACAGAAGACTGTGGCGGTTTTCCCTCCAATCCGGATCTTGAGTCTTGTCTCATTCATTGCCATTCTGCTCTGAGCACGGGAGGATCCATCATTGTGCGGATATAATCCTCATATGTCTCAGCTCTCCGTATGCAGTATATCCCATCGTCTGTTATAAGATATTCGGCATGACGCAGTTTCGCATTGTAATTGAATCCCATCGAATGGCCATGCGCACCGGTGTCGTGGATTGCAAGGATGTCTCCTTGCTCAAGCTCTGGAAGTGCTCTGTCGATGGCGAATTTGTCATTATTCTCACAAAGCGATCCTGTGACATCATATAGATGCCTAGTCGCCGCGCTTTCCTTGCCAAGTACCGTAATGTGATGATAAGCGCCATATAGCGCAGGTCGCATGAGGTCTGCCATGCATGCATCCAGTCCCGCGTAATCCTTGTACTTGTGTGCGACATGAAGCACTTTTGCGATCAGCCATCCATGGGGGCCGGTTATGCAGCGGCCGCATTCAAATGAAAGCCTGAGAGGGGAAAGGCCTTTGCCCTCGATCATCTCTGAATACATGTCCTTTATCCGGGCAGAGAGGTGATGGAATGATATCGCTGTCTCCTCTGGGCGGTATGGTATCCCGATGCCTCCTCCGAGATCCACCTGCTCTATGATGATCCCAGTCTCTCTGCGGATTTCGCCGACGAGTGCGAAGAGCATTCTTGCAGTCTCTACGATATAATCCTCGTTGAGTTCATTGGAGGCGACCATTGTGTGCAGCATGAAATGCTTGACTCCATGTTCTGCGGCCTTCCGATAGCATTCGCAGAGCTGGTCATGCGTGACGCCATATTTCGCTTCGACAGGATTGCCGATGATGGCGTTTCCTGTCCTTTCCGGGCCAGGGTTATAGCGGAAGGATAGTGTTTCTGGCAGAGAACCGCATACTCTGATGACATCGTCAATGTGTGAGATGTCATCAAGATTGATGATTGCTCCCATCTGAAAGGCTTCCCTGAATTCCTCATCAGCTGTGTCATTTGATGAGAACATGATTCTTTCTCCCGGAATGCCCGCAGCGGCAGCGAGCTTCAATTCCGGCAGCGATGAGCAGTCTGCCCCGAATCCTGCTTCCCCAAGAAGCCTGAGTATGGCGATATTAGGCAGAGCTTTTACCGCAAAGTAATTGATGAATCCCTCTGACCATGAAAATGCATTCATCATGCTCACTGCATTTTCCCTGATTGCTCTGCCATCGTAGATATGGAATGGCGTTCCGGCATATAGCGCGAATTCGCGGAGCTTGTCTTCATTGAGAGGAAGTTTCTTTTCTGTCATCAGATGTTCTCCCTGATTGCCGTGACGGCTCTCATAATGTTTTCGCGATGTCCGTATGAGGAAATCCTCACGAATCCTTCTCCTGCCTTCCCGAATCCTGATCCAGGAGTTACGGCTACGTGTGCCTTCTCTAGAAGAAGATCGAAGAAATCCCAGCTGGAGAGGCCGCCAGGACAGGCTGTCCATATATAGGGGCTATCGATTCCTCCATAGCATTCAAGGCCAGATGCGGTGATTCCCTCTCGTATTATACGAGCGTTTTCCTTGTAGTATCCGACAAGCGACATGCATTCCTTGCGTCCCTCGGGCGATAGTGCCGCTATTCCTCCTGCCTGTGCGATATTTGAAGCACCGTTGAAGAATGTGCACTGTCTTCTGTTCCATAACCTATGTATAGTTCCCTCTTGTGCATTCTCAGCCTTCAGCGCTTCCGGTACGATTGTCCATCCAAGCCTCACTCCTGTGAATCCTGCGTTCTTTGAGAATGAGCCTATTTCGATTGCACAGTCCTCAGCACCCTCGATTTCATAAATCGAATGCGGGATTCCCTCTGTTTCGATGTAGTCGGAGTATGCGCTGTCGAATATGATTATGGCTTTTTCCCGGTGCGCGTAATCAACAAAAGCCCTGAGCTGCTCTCTTGTGGCAACAGCTCCAGTAGGATTGTTCGGAAAGCATAGATAGACAAGGTCAGCATGTTCTTCCGGCGGGAGAGGGATGAATCCATTTTCCGCATCCGAGCGCATGTAGACGATTCCGCTGTATTCCTCCGTTTCAGCATTCCAGCACCCTGTATGTCCTCCGGCGACATTGGAATCGACATAGACAGGGTAGGCGGGATCCTGAATTGCCGGAATCGAGCTGCGGCTGAAGATGGACTGTATATTTGCCGCATCGCTTTTTGCCCCATCGGAAACAAAGAAGGCGGAAAGGGGAAGATTCACTCCATATTCTCTCTGATAGTGATTCCTGAGCGCTTCCCGGAGAGGCGTATCTCCCTGTTCGTCACCATATCCTGTGTAAGTGTTCCTGTCAGAAAGCGCTTCCAGCTTTCTGTACATTGCTGCTGTGATACAAGGAGTCAGGGCCTCGGTTGTGTTGCCGATGCTCAGCCTCATAACGTTTTCGTCTCTGTGTTTCTGCTGCCAGGCAGATATGCGCCTTGCGACCTCAGGAAAGAGATACCCTGACTGCAGACGCAGGAAATCCTCATTTGCGAACGCCATCAGATTCTTCCCTCCTTTGCATCCTCTGCCATTGATGTGATTATCGACAGAAGCTTCTCCCTATGTTCCTCAGATTCCATTGTGCACATAGGCAGCCTGAATGATTCCCTGCACCATCCCATTGCCGCCATTGCAGTCTTTATAGGAATGGGGTTTGTCTCAATGAAACAGGCCGCGAAAAATGGGGCGAACCATGTGCCGAGCCTTTCCGCTTCATCCCATCGTCCTTCAAGAGCTGCATGCATCATTCTTGCCATTTCATGGGGGAATAGGTTGGAAGCCACGGAGATGACACCGTCCCCTCCGGCTCTTATGAGGTCAAGCGCGAGGTTGTCATCGCCTGAAAGCACCATGAAGTCATTGCTTGTGGAAGCTATGACGGAACGCATCTGCTCAAGGGAGCCAGAGGCCTCCTTGACAGCAACGATATTGCTGCAGTCCTGTTCCAGTCTGATGAGAGTCTCCGTCTCCAGATTGACTCCGGTTCTTCCTTTGATATTGTATAGGACGCACGGAATCTTCACAGAGTCAGCTATCGCCTTGAAGTGCAGATACAAGCCTTTCTGTGTTGGCTTGTTGTAATACGGATTGACAAGGAGAACAGCATCCGCTCCTGCATCCTCTGCATGCTGTGAGAGCCTGATGGCCTCGGTTGTGGCGTTTGACCCGGTTCCGGCAATGACAGGAACACGGCCAGCGGCATATTTGATTGTCTGCGCGATCACGCGGTCATGCTCCTCATGGGAGAGAGTGGGGCTTTCCCCTGTCGTACCGCAGGGAACAAGTCCATCGATTCCAGCTTCAATCTGCTGGTTCACAATTCTCTCCAATGACTGGTAGTCGACTGTGCCGAGGTCGGTAAACGGTGTGATGAGCGCTGTATAGACTCCTCTGAACTGCTGCATCATATTCCTCCTGTCAGGTCAGCTGTGAAATCTTTCATCGTATATATTCCCGCAGGGCGTGAGACAAGCCAGTGAAGAGCTCTGATAGCACCTTCGGCAAAGCCTTCTCTTGTCCTCGCGGTATGCCGTATTTCAATCGTGTCTGCCGGTCCATCCACCATCACAGTGTGGATGCCGGGAACATAACCAGTGCGCTGGGAAGCGATGTTTATCAGGTCTTTGCGTATCTTCCCCTCTGGATTTCCTATCTGCAGTCCGGTCTTGCGTTCCATTGTCTCCAGCAGCCGTTCAGCTGCCATCAGGGCGGTTCCCGATGGCGCGTCAGCTTTCTCCCGGTGATGGATTTCCTCCACAGAGACATCATATGATCCAATACCGTTCAGTATTGTGCCGGCTCTGGTCACAAGTTCCAGGAACACGGCGATACCAAGTGAGAAATTGCCGGAATGGATAATCCGCGCATTGCCAATAGGCAGCTCATCAAGAATCCCCGTGTCCCATCCTGTTGTGCCGATTGCTGTAGGAATGCCTGCCTCTGTGTAAATGCGTATGTTTTCAGGAATAGCAGAAGCGGAGGAGAAATCAATTACTCCCTCTGCTTCACTAAGCGCTTCCATTGTCACTTCGTGTGCAGTCACATTCGATGAGTCTCTCGGATCGATTACCGCCGTAATCATGTCATCATCTGAACTGCGGATTATGGAAGCTGTCATCTGTCCCATTCTTCCGTATCCGACCAGTGCTATTCTCATATCTCTGCCTTCCTGTTTTGAGAATAGCTTAAAATAACATTTATGTCTATATTATAACATAGTGTTATTATACTAACAATTTACACTTTATTTTTCTTTCGCGAAGATGAAAAGGCGTCCCGCAAGATAGTTACAGATTCCCATCGCAAGGTTTGATATGAATTTCCACAGTGTGTGATTGAGATCCAGGACATCGACTGCTACAAACATTATGATGACATCAAGAAGTCCGCTGGCGGCTCTGCAGAAATAGAAATACAGCAGTTCTGCAGTGATGCGGTGCCTGTTCTTCTTTCCTTTTTCACGGAACACGATGTATTTGTTTGTGAAGAAAGCGAAAGTGACGGCAAGGAACCATGCCAGCGCCACCGCCGGCGTGTTCGGCAATCCAAGGTGTGCATATAGGAGTTCATAGCTCAGCATATTAACAAGCGTTGCCATTGCACCGAATATGCAATAGATGAAGAAATCCTTGTGCAGATGCATTATGTTCACCTCATTTGATTCTATATTTGCTCCGCGTTGCCGACAATCAGATAATATATATTGATTATGAGACTGCTTGTTATCAATCCTGGTTCCACATCGACAAAAGTAAGTGTCTTTGATGATGAGAACGCGGTATTCACGAAAAGCGTATTCCACGATGCCCCTGTGCTTCTGTCTTTCCGTACGGTGAACGACCAGCTTCCTTTTAGGAAGAACATTGTTACAGACATTCTTAAGGAATATGAAATTCCATTGGAAAGCATTGATGTCTTCGTCGGCCGGGGAGGATGTGCGTACTCCCAGCCTGAAGGGGTGATGGAGATTGACAGAAGGCTTTATGAGGACACCCGTGATGATAAAGGGGGAAGCGATCATCCTGCTAAGCTCGGGGTAATGATTGCTTATGAGTTCGGCACATCGCTCTCAAAGCCGATGTTCACGCTCAACCCCACTAATGTTGATGAATATGCCGATGTGGCAAGGATAACGGGGCTGAAAGGTGTTTACCGCAGAGCACAGTCGCACGTGCTGAACCAGAAAGGAATCGCCAGAGCGCATGCACGGAAGCTTGGAAGACGCTATGAGGACTGCTCTTTCATAGTCTGCCATATTGATGGAGGCATCACGATTGCAGCGCATAGCCGGGGCCGGATGATTGACGGGACTGAAGGTGCTGGGGGCGATGGGCCTTTCACTCCTACGCGGCTGGGGTCTATACCGCTTATGGAGACTGCGCGCTTTCTCGAGCATCACAAGCCTGAGGAAATCGAGGCGATGTGCTCTCGCTCCGGAGGCTTTGTAAGCCATTTCGGTACTTCTGATTCGGATAAAGTTCATGCTATGGCAGAGAGTGGTGATGAACACGCAGCTCTGGTGTGGGAAGCGATGATCTATCAGATATGTAAATCCATAGGATCAATGGCTGCGGTTCTGGCAGGGAATGTAGATGGCATATTGCTTACTGGAGGCCTTGTCCGGTTTGAGGATATCGTGAACGGTATAAAGGAACGATGTTCCTGGATTGCACCTGTCACTGTTTATCCAGGAGAGATCGAGCAGGAGGAACTTGCTGGCGAAGTCCTTACTGTCATGCGTGGGGAGAAGACAGCACATAAGTATACAGGAAGGCCTGTTTTCAGTGGTTTTCCTTGGGATTGATACGGTTTCTGATTATTTTTTCCTGTATAAAATTCATAAAATGTTTCCATATGTTGTGTTTTGTTGCATTTTGTTCTGGTTTGCTGCTCATCATGTGATAAACTGAATCCATAGAGAGGTAAGGGATTTGGAAAGAAACTGCGCAATTGAAATGAAGGGCATCACCAAACGTTTCGGGCAGGTTGTAGCCAATGACAGCATTGATCTCGGAATCAATCGTGGCGAGATACTTGCTCTTCTTGGAGAGAACGGCAGCGGTAAGACCACTCTCATGAACATGCTCTCTGGGATTTACCAGCCTGATGAGGGTGAAGTCTACAAGGATGGACAGCCAATATATATACGCTCACCTCGTGAGTCCTATGAATATGGCATCGGCATGATCCATCAGCATTATAAGCTTGTAGAGGTCTTCACTTCCACGCAGAATATCATCCTCGGGCTTGATGATGGCAGGATGGATCTCCGGGCGGCTGAGAAGAAAGTCAAGGACATCTGTGACAGATATGGCTTTGAGATAGATCCGTCAGAGAAGGTCTATGACATGTCAGTTTCCCAGAAGCAGACAGTCGAGATCGTCAAGGTGCTTTATCGCGGTGCGGATATCCTGATTCTTGACGAACCTACCGCGGTTCTCACTCCTCAGGAGACAAGGAAGCTTTTCACCGTTCTCAGGAATATGAAGGAAGACGGTAAGGCGATAGTCATTATCACACATAAGCTCAATGAGGTGATGGAGGTCTCTGATAAGGTCACGGTCCTCCGCAAGGGAAAGCTCATAGGGACTGTCAATACTTCCGAAACGAATCCGCAGGCGCTTACTGATATGATGGTCGGGCATGCAGTCTCGCTGAATATAGACAGGCCCAAGTATCCATCGCCGAAGAAGAAGCTCGTGGTTGAGAACCTTACCTGTGTAGATGAGGAAGGTGTGAAGAAGCTAGATCATGTTTCCTTCACAGCCAATACCGGGGAAATACTGGGTGTTGCCGGTATCTCAGGGTCGGGACAGAAGGAGCTTCTGGAAGCTATCACGGGGCTGTATCCTGTGAAAGAGGGAAGTGTCAGGATCATAAAGAATGATGGAGTGGAAACAGAGTTAGTCGGTAAGACTCCGAAGAAGATCCGCCAGACCGGTGTCGGCATGGCCTTTGTCCCTGAAGACCGTCTGGGCATGGGGCTTGTCGGCTCAATGGGCATGACAGGCAATATGCTTCTGCGCTCCTGGAAGAAAGGTGCTGGAATACTTGTCCATAGAAAAGAACCGGAAGCGCTTGCTAACAAAGTGCTTGAGGAACTTGATGTCATAACACCTGATGTCGACTATCCGGTCCGCAGGCTTTCAGGAGGCAATGTCCAGAAAGTCCTTGTCGGGCGTGAAATCGCAAGCGAGCCTGAAGTCCTGATGACGGCTTATGCCGTCCGCGGACTGGATATAAACACGTCCTACACAATCTACAATCTTCTGACAGAGCAGAAAATGAAGGGAGTTGCGGTTCTATATGTCGGTGAGGATCTCGATGTCCTTCTGGAGCTTGCTGACAGGATTCTTGTGCTCTGTTCCGGACAGGTTGCAGGTGTCGTGGATGCGAGAACTGCAACGAAGGAGGAGATTGGCCTCCTTATGACACAGTTCAACGTGAAGGAGGGTGAGTGATGAATGCAGAAACCCGTACTCCTCTGATAAGACTGGCAAAGCGCTCTGATATGAGTCGCCGCAGCATGTGGCTGATTCGTGTCGGGTCCATCGCAATAGCGCTCATCCTGGGCTGTCTTCCCATGTTGTTGACGGGAACGAATCCATTTGAGGCCTATGGGGTTATAATCCAGGGGTCGGTGTCAAGACCTGTCTATCTCAAGCAGACAATCAGGACGGCAATCCCGCTCCTTGGCTGCGCGCTTGCCATCGCCCCATGCTTCAAGATGAAGTTCTGGAATATCGGAGCGGAGGGGCAGATAACAATGGGCGCTATGACTGCCACATATTTCGCCTTGTTCTGGTATCAGCGTATTCCTCATGTGCTCCTGTTGGTGATAATGGCAGTCACTGGAGCAATCGCTGGTGGGCTCTGGGCGGTTATACCAGCTTTCTTCAAGGCAAAATGGAATACGAACGAGACGCTTTTCACCCTTATGATGAACTACATAGCCATTGGCATAGTTGCCTGGCTTCAGGGAGGACCATGGGAAGGCCGTAAGGGATCTCAGCTCATCCCTATGTTCAACGATGCGGCAAGGCTTCCCAATGTCCTGGGTGTCAATTGCGGCTGGATCATCGCGCTCGTGCTTGTCGTCCTGATGTATATCTACATGAACAAGACCAAGCAGGGGTATGAGATTGCGGTAATCGGAGACTCTGTCAACACGGCGCGCTATGCCGGTATGAATGTCGGCTGGATCATGGTACGCACCATGTTCATATCTGGGGCAATCAGCGGTCTTGTGGGGTTTATCATCGTGTCGGGTGCGAATTATACGCTCTACAGCGGGGTTGCTGACGGTGTCGGCTTCACTTCCATCACTGTTGCCTGGCTGTCGCAGCTGAATTCATTCGCTATGATTGCGATTTCGATGATTCTCGCGATTCTCGAGAAAGGTTCGAACACCTTGCAGACAAGAATGGAGGTGCCTGCATCCATTGCGGATATCATTACAGGAATCCTTCTGTTCTGCATGCTCAGCTGTGAGTTCTTCATCAATTACAGGCTGATCTTCCGCCATAAGGAGAGCAAGGAGGTGAAGGCATGACTACCTTAATCACTCTCATTGTCGCTGCTGTTACATTCGGAACCGTGCTCATGTACGGAACGCTGGGGGAGATTCTTACTGAGAAATCAGGCAACCTCAATCTCGGCGTTGAAGGCATCATGTATATGGGAGGTGCCTTCGGTCTTGCAGGCGCGTTCTATTATGAGAAAGCTGCCGGTGCGGCTGCCTCCGGTCCCGTTGCGATTATAATTGCGATTCTTGCCGCCTTTGCTGCAGGAATGGCAGCTTCTGCCATATACAGTTTTCTTACGATTACACTCAGAGCGAATCAGAACGTAACAGGTCTTGCGCTTTCCATATTCGGAACAGGAATCGGTCAGTTTGTTGGTGAGTTCATGCGTGTGAGTGAAGGCGGTTATGTTGCCCTTAGCAACAATCTCAAGGATTCATTCTCCGCTGCTATCTTCCCGAAAGCCCTTATCGATATCCCGATAATCGGAAGAATACTGTTCTCGCATACTGTCTTCTTCTATCTGGCGATAGTTGTGGCAGTGCTGATGTATCTCTTCCTGAAGAAGACTCGCTATGGTCTTTACCTGACCGCAGTCGGTGAGTCTCCTTCCACATCTGATGCGGCTGGAATCAATATCACGAAGTACAAATACCTGGCCACCACCATTGGCGGCGGAATCTCCGCGATCGGAGGTATGGTATACATCATGACGACTGCAGGCTGTGTATGGAACCATGAAGGTCTTTCAGGTGTCGGCTGGCTTGCCGTTGCCCTTGTCATCTTCTGTATCTGGCGACCTCTCAATGCCATCTGGGGCTCCGTGCTTTTCGGTGCAATGATGATTATGTATCTGCGTGTATCGATTCCGTTCATACCGACGGAGATATATAAGATTCTTCCATATGTTGTCACTGTCATCGTTCTGGTCTTTACGAGCATGCGTAACAGCAGGGATAAGCAGCCTCCGGCGTCGCTGGGGAACAACTATTTCAGGGAAGAGAGGTAGCGTGAGTGGCAGAGAGTCTCTGAAGCAGTGCCGGTATAGGTGGATCAATATGTATCTTTTTAAACATAAAAGTATACTTATTGGTTCCAGCTGAATGTTTTAGCAATTGCGAAACAGGGATTTTCTGATAGAATCGTAATCGAGGTTTCCGATCATAGAGACCAAAAAGGAGAGCATATGAGAAAATTATCGTTCGTTCTTATCGTGCTGATTCTTCTTTCCGGCTTTGCTTTTGCAAGCGGAAGCGGAGAGACGGCAGCTGCAACTGACCCCAATACAGTGAAGGTTGGTCTTCTGTGTATCGGTGATGAAAATGACCAGGGATACACATATAACTTCATCAGGGGACGTGATGAGGCAACAGAGCTTCTGAAGGCTGATGGCATCAACGTCGAGTGGGTGACAAAGTACAACATCGGAGAGGATGCTACCTGCCGCGACGCCAATATCGAAGCTGCAGAGGAAGGATGCCAGATTATCATCAACAACAGCTATGGTTTCGAGCCATTCATGCTTGAGGTCGTTGATGATTATCCTGATATCGAGTTCATCAGCTGTACGAACTGTGCTTCTGCTTTCGATGGCAGAGACAATACCCATAACGCTTTTGCCAATATCTATGAAGGCAGATA
>CASFLH010000058.1 GCA_949295505.1 uncultured Spirochaetales bacterium
CTCCCATCAGGATATCATGAAAGGTAGTCTTGCCTTCCGTCGGAACACGGAGACGGATTACAGGCTTGATGCCCTGAGCCTCAAGCTCCGCCCGCTCCTCTGCTGTAAGATTGGCACAGTGCCTGTCATATCCCTGATACTCGCTCTTCGATTCAGCCTGCTGCTTCCTCACCTCCTCAAGACGTTCAGGTGTGCAGAAACAATAATAGGCTTTGCCTTTCTCCACGAGTTCCTCTGCATATTTCTTATACAGATCGAAACGCTCTGACTGGATATACGGGCCACAGGGACCACCTACTACAGGACCTTCATCCCATTTGATACCAAGCCAGTCAAGTGTGCTGTAAAGATCCTCAAGTGATTCGTCAGAGTATCTTTCCCTATCGGTATCCTCGACACGGAGAATGAACTTCCCTCCATTTGCGCGTGCAAAGAAATAGTTGAAAAGCGCTGTGCGGATACCTCCGATATGCTGCAACCCAGTTGGTGACGGGGCATAGCGAACACGAACTTCCATGAAATCTGCTCCTAAACATCCGGAGTTTATTATCTTTACGTATTTCCTGCAATGGATGGCAGTGAGGCAATAGGCATTACAAGGCTTATTCCTCTGGGAAATCGGGGTCAGAAGGAACCTGACAGCCAGTCCACAGTCGCCTTGACGGCTCTATCCTCTGCATTTTTGTCAGGATCATAGTAAAGGAAATGCGTGCATTCCGGGATATGAAGATGCTGTCGCTCGCCCCGCCCCGTCTCCATGATGTGAAGCGCAGGCTTTTCTCCCATAATCTGGTCCTTTCCACCTGATATCGCCAGGATGGGCACATCCATACCTGCAAGGGCTTTCTCAGCTTCTTGCATCAGCGTATAAAGCTCGTACAGTTGCCTGAAATACACCCAGGACCAGTACTGGCCGCCAAGGTAGTCATCATCAGCAGGAGCATTCTCATAATACATGACATATTCACTCTGATGATGCCACGGTGTCGGTATACGTTTCCTGAGAAGCGAGCAGGCGTAAATCTCCCAGAGAGGTTTCGGAGGTTTCATGCCAGGATATGCAATGGCAGGAGCCGCAAGCACCATGCTTCTCACCGGCTCTGCAGCAGCTGCCGCAATGGAGACAGATGCTCCCATGGAGTGGCCGCCAAGCGACACATCCCCGTATTTTCCCTTCAGGTCCCGAAGCGCATTTCTCACGACACCCACCCAGTCACGGCGACGTGAACGGATGAAATCATCTGCGCATGTCCCGCACCCCGGAAGGCGGGGCACGAATACATCAAACCCCGCAGCATAGAGATCCCGCGCGGGTCTCACAAGCTCTCCCGGATACCCGGCATAGCCGTGCACGAGAAGCACTGCCCTGCCAGAAGGAACCGGATGAACGAGGGAGAATGAGCGGCCGGCATTGCAGGGGCTCTTGCCATCATGATACACCCCTTCATACCATTCAGGAGGCACGGCGTATCTGATATCGCTCACCAGGAAGCCTCCTGCAGGAGATTCAGAAGATCAATGCGGCTGCCAACATCGGTTTTTGAGAAGATATTCGCAATATGGTTATTCACTGTATTCACGGAGATGCCGAGCTCTGCTGCGATCTCCTTGTTCGTGAGTCCTTTCTTTATCAGCTTCACGACCTCGAATTCCCTTTCGGTTATATGATAAAGCTCGCTGACTGCCTCGAATGAGAAATCAGGGCGCTCCTGGGATGCATTCTTCTCCTGATGCGCGAGGGCAGTGAAAAGGAAGACGAGGAACGCAATCGTATAAGCGAGGCAGATAATCGGTATTGATATCATGCGGAAATACGTGAATAGAATCGCTAGAATCACAAGCGGGATCATCGCAAATGAGATGAAGATCAGGGAGAAACAGGCTGTGCGGACGGATTTCTCCTTGATGCTCTTCCTTTCATGCAGCAGCAGAATGACGCAGTATACGACAGCCAATGTCCAGATCAGGTACTGCAGAATGGAGAAAAGCGGTATTGCCATAATCAGCCAGGTGACAGATACCCCAAGGTAGAGGCCTCCGGCAACGAAGGCCCCGACTTTCTCTGGGGTGCTCATCGGACGGGCAATTATCCAGTTGATGGCAAAAAGCAGCAACACGAGAATGAAAGCAGAGTCAGCCACCATCAGGCCCTCCCAGATATAATGGAGGACCATGCGGGCCGTTCCCGTGAAGGCTAGATACGCCGCCCGGTCAAGAGCAAACGCGACCACAGCGCCAAGAAGCGACGCCGAGAACGCTATCAGTGCCCAGGACCATGAGTACCGGGCACGCCGTGTCCACACTATCGACAAAGCCAGATCCATGCTGACTATCGACAGGGCTAGAAACGAAAGCAGAAGAGGGACTGCATCCATCTCTAGCGGCGGACCTTCTGATTATGAGACATATCTGCGAGACCGCAGATTTCTGTCAGGTTCTCATTGAAATCAGGCATTGTCGTTGCCTTCAGTCCGGTTGCAGAGAGTGCCAGGCTATTATAGTTTCTGGCATTGAGGTCAGCCGCACTATGCCTCGGGAAGAGCTTGATATGCAGATTCAGTCCATTCGTGAGGAAATACTCCGGAGTGAACTCATATCCAGGGATTGCCGTCTTCAGCTTATCCTTGAAAGGAGTGATATCGCTCATGAAGGCTGTCGGCGCACCTAGGTGCAGGATGAACCAGAGCTCGAATGAAGGATTGAAGTAAAGCATCCTGACCTTCTTCTTCTCAGCATACTCCTCCATTGACTTCACGCTATCCGCATCGGTTGAGACATCATCAAACCCGAAGAGAGCCCAGGCGGAATCAAAACGGCCCTTGCTTCTCTGGCGTCCTGTCCAGTCAAGGAGGGACTGCAGATCCTTTGCACTTCCTTCCGGAGCCTGGAGAACGGTGAGATTGACGTAGCGGCAGTCTTTTCTCATCTGCGAGAAGTAGAGTGCCTCAGCCTCTGTCGCACAGACAAGAAGCAGCATTCTCTTCGGCTCAGTAGTATTCTTCTTACGCGTTTTCATCCGTTACCTCCTTCACTTCAGCCTCTGCAGGTGTGCCATCATGCACGAACCAGAACTCGCTGATAATCGGGAGCGAACCATATGCACCCTGCATATAGCGCTGGGAAGTCGGGATTCTGCCCCTTGCACCCTTGAAATCCGAAAGCGAGTAATAGACTGTGGAGCTTTCCTGGTCCTTCTGCGCGAACCACACTGCGTCACGGCGCAGGAGACCGTCACGGAGAAGGGATGGGTTGCAGTCAACAACAAGCATCTGGCTTTGTTTATCGCAATTCTCGAATATCTCGACAAGATGGCAGAGCACGTCCGGATGCAGGAGCTGTCCGAAATCATCGATGACGAGCACCTTCTCTGTGATGAATGCCTCAAAGAATGCAAAACCCATGACGACAAGACGTCTGAGGGAAAGGCTCTCTCCTGAGAACATATTCGCATAGCCCTCCGCCTTCTTGTCATTCACGTAGATATGGGTGAATCTGAGGTGATCCTCTCCCTTGTCATTGGTCCTGACCTCGATGCGGCTTATATCCGTGATATCAACAGCCCAGAGATAGTTGAGGATCTGCTCGCCCCATCCCGGATGCGCCTTGAGCATCTCGCAGGCATAAGCCTCGGCCTTTGTCGATACGCCCATCGGCAGGATGTGGAGTTTTTTCTCAAACCACGTATAAAGCTCCAGGGATGTCTGACCGCCCTTTTTCGCGGAACCAGCGAGGAAGGTCCTGTTCTCAGGAAGCTTTGCAGCCTGTCTCTTCTTCTCGCCGCGGTAATACTTGCCGAAACGATAGGAATATCCCTCGTCGGTGAGCTTTCTCTCGAACATCAGTTTCTTGGAACTTCCGATTACATAATAGAGCGTCTCCTCGAAGATCTTCTCCTTGTTCGCGCGGAGCGTATAGATGGCGATGATGGACGGCTTCTCTTCATTTCCCTCTTCGCCTTTATCGAGAAGGACTTCTATTGAGATTGTCGCAGGCGTAGCCTTGTCTATGCCATAAGCGAATGTCGTGCCAGTAAGTGCACCCTGAAGCGGATTCTCTGGACCATCTTCTGCCATGACTATCCTCTTCAGGACTTCCAGAGCCCTTACGAAAGAGCTCTTTCCCGCTCCGTTCGGGCCGATGATGGCACTTGTCTTGATTACATTGAGACGATCATTGATTTCCATTACCTTGGAAGCGGGGAGACGTGAATCCTTCACAGCCTCGAAGCTAATCGTCTGGGGAGACTTCACGGACTTGAAGTTCGCAATAGTCATGTTTAGCAGCATAAGCCACCTCCTCATGCAGATGGTACGTTCCATCCTTTACCCAAAGATTATAGCCAATCATGGCAGGAATATGCAGAGAAATCGTCTCCTGTGGGATTTTCTGCAAACAACTGCCCGACAACTGTAGAAAATATACTGAAAATGATGGAATACATCACCTCAAAACTGCATTTGAATGTATTGAATTACATTGTTTAGGATATCAATTGAAAAAATGTTACAAAAACTACTTTATATTTGGTAAGTAGTTTCTGTTTTCCATCAGACTCCCATCACAAGCGCGTATATTCCATTGCCATCCACAGCACCGGAGGAATGCACGCTGCTCTCCCCTGTTACCTGTCCCATAGCCTGCTCATTACGGCTGCGGATCGAGACAAGATCGCGGTAAAGGGTCCGCACATCGGCATTGCCTGAAACTGCCATGATATCCGAAAGAAGATCAATAGCGCCATCGTAATCACCAGAGGCAGCCATGATCAGCGCGGCATTATACCCTGAAGGCAGATGATGGCTTCCTTCCCATTCCGAGAGGAAGATGGATTGGGAAAGCAGCAAGTTGCCATCGGAGGCTGCATCGTACGCTGCTTCCGCGCTCTCATTCTTTGGCTTGTTCGACATCAGCGAGACATTGTACTCACGCTCCGTGGGGACCAGCAGGCGCAGGATATCGTCACTGAAGGAATTGATCATCCGACGGAAAAGGTACGACACATCATCAAGCCGCACCCAGCTTCTATCAAGCACATCCTCCCTCTTCGCGGTATCGGAATAAGTACGCTGCCCGAGGATGGAACCGGTCTCCGTGTCGATGACGGTAAGCGTGTAGTCGATTGAGGCTATCTGCTTATAATAATAATTGAACTCAATGCGGCAATGCTTTTCCCCTTCGCTGTCCACCCACCAGTCCTCATATGGCTCGGAATATATCGTCTCATTGACTGACATTCCTGTGATTCTCGGAATCAGCACGGCATCATACCCAAGCCTCCTGAACTCGCGGGAGATATCAGCACCGAACCGGCCCCGTTCGAGAACCATATCGGTGGATTCTGGTGGAAGCAGATTGAAAAAGCCTGTAGCAGAAAGCTCTGAATAGAGAGTCCTGGAAGCATAGTCCGCAACGGAATCAGCTGTGGACACGGTATATCCTGAATAGACATGGAACCCCATGGTATGGATATCCGCTCCGATCACATATCTCGACGGTGCGGAATATCCTTTGTACGGAATGACAGAGGCGACTGCAAGATTCCGGTGTCCGCCCATGTCGATGATGGAGGGCTGCATATACGGCACAGTGATTGTAGTACTGCACGAAACCAGAGCCATAAACGTTATCGCTGCCACAATGATAAGCAGTTTTCTCATTTATTCCTTCCTTATGCCATCAGAGATGCGGATCGCAGAACGAGAGCCATGCCGATAGCCGCTTCCATCCTTCCCGATTCAGCCGTCCCCTTCCCGGCCTCCTTAAGACCAGCATCCGAAAGCGGGCCGACACGCATGAACGGCAATCCCCATGTAATGACAGATGCTTTCTCTGGCGCGGCAGCACCGACTGCGGCAAACCCTGTTCCTGCAGTCATTACAAGTATCGCGGAGTATCTGCCAGCAACACCATCGGAGAAAATCGCCTCCGCAGGAAGCGGCCCTACCGCATTTATTCCCAGTCCCTTCACCACCTCGATTGCCGGAATGATCGCCTCTTCCTCTTCCGGTCCCGTCCATGTCCCGCCAGGTTCCATTGGATTGAGAGAAGCCACTGCAATCGGCTTTGACC
Organism: uncultured Spirochaetales bacterium; assembly: GCA_949295505.1. Taxonomy (GTDB): domain Bacteria; phylum Spirochaetota; class Spirochaetia; order Sphaerochaetales; family Sphaerochaetaceae; genus Ornithospirochaeta. Next base: position 6,070 of record CASFLH010000058.1, read on the forward strand.
TGTCAAAGTACGATGACATCGTGATTGAATCGATATCCACCAGCGCGGAGATGATGTTCTCACGCTTGACAGCCGCAATGGCCTCCCTTATCGAACAGCGCTGCGTCAGTCCGAATATGTTAAGCCCGCTGCCTCGGAGCATATTGCACGGACGCGCACTTGCTGCGAACACAGTAAGAAGCTCGAAAACAGATCGCTCCTCATAGCCGGCCAGTGCAAGAGCCTCCCCGCTCACAGCTGAGGTGACAAGGGAATGCCCAAGCCCATTCTGGATTATCTCGGTGGCGACACGCAAGGCCTCATAAGAAGCCTTGCCCGTATCAGCGGACACCTGTCCATACCTGAACGCTTCGGTATCTATCGAAGAAGATGTACAGAAAATCAGCGACTCCCCTTTCTCCTCGCCCGCCTTCAGGGATTTCTCATCATCTGCATAGTAAGTGAAAGGAAGCGGAATTGAGAGATCTGCAGCCGTTTTATGAAAGATTCCATCATCACCAACGACTATCAGCAGTGCGGAAGGGTCGGATGCAAGTGTCCGAACAGCCTTGATGATTATCTCAGGAGAAGTTCCCGAAGGCTCCCCCATTGCAATAACTGTATATCTCTGCATATGCGGATTATAGCATCTAGCGCCTTTCTTGGGTAGGAAAAGAAGACAATTCAGCAAGAGAGTGTTAATATTCAAGATGATATGGATATGTTCTTCGATGACGATGATGAGATGGTAGAGGAATTCGACGAGCTTTATTCAATCATCCCAGAGCTTGACGATGGTGTCAGCGACGATGATGAGTCGCAATATGATGACTTGGATGATGAATTATTCGATATAGATTTCTAATGTTTCTTTCTATAGTATCTTGACAACAAAAATGTTTCTTTTTAAAGTAACACATATGTTACTAAGGGGAGAAACATATGAAGAAGCTTGTCACGATTATATTAATAGCAGCAATCACAGCAGCCTCTTTCACCGTGCTGTCAGCAAACGGCACGGTGGAAGATGATGGACGTCTTCAGATAGGCATCTCCAAACTCATGGTGCATCCTGCCCTGGATTCAATTGAGCAGGGTATCAAGGATTACCTCGAAGACAGCGGGATAGAGGCTGTCTATGAGACACAGACAGCAAATGGAGAGATCAGCACAGCATCATCTATTGCCCAGCTCTTCCAGACAGAAGGAAAGGATATCGTGGTTGGTATAGCGACCCCGACTGCACAGGCCCTTGCCAATGTCTTCCAGGATATCCCTGTGGTCTATGCAACTGTTACAGACCCCGAATCGGCGGGCCTTGTGGGCCTTCCAAATGTCTGCGGCACTTCTGACATGGTACCTGTAGGTGAACAGCTGAGGATAATCGAGGAAGTGACGGGCGCGAAGCGGCTTGGCATGGTCTACACTTCTGCGGAATCAAATGGAATCACGCTGATGGAGGCAATGAAGGAAGAATGCATGGCTAATGGTATAGAGCTTATTACTGCCTCGGTTTCCAATTCGTCCGAAGTCATGACGGCTGCCCAGTCCATAATAGACCGCGTTGATGCGATGTATGTATCAACTGACAACACCGTGATATCAGCGATCGCCGCCCTGTCCGCCGTCTGCAGCGAGAACGCTGTCCCGCTCTTCTCCGCAGACACGACATCATCTTTCGGAACTGATGTACTCATCGCAGGTGGCTTTGATTACTATCAGTCGGGGCGTCTTACAGGAGAAGTGATAAAGCGCATTCTCGATGGAGAAGAGCCTGTATCCATAGGAACGCTCTATCTCGAGAATCTTGAGATCTATATCAATCTCGATGTGGCTGACACGCTCGGCATTGCCATTCCAGAGAGCATTCTGGCAAGGGCATCGTATGTGATCAGGGATGGCGCGGAAATCCAGCTGTGATATCATTGCGCAATTTTATGCATAAATATTCATAGAAGTGCATATGAAATGTTGAAAATAGATCTGCCATTAGCTATAGTCAAAGAAAACTTTCGGAGGAAATCATGAAAAGATACATTGCTCTATTCCTGGTCCTGATTGCAGCATTCGGACTTGCAGCTGGCGGCAGCAGTGAAGCCGCAGATGACGGAACAGTCCTCATCGGTGTCTCTAAGCTCCTTTCACATGCAGCTCTCGATGCTGTCGAGGTAGGGCTTCAGGATTACCTTGCAACAACGGACATGCAGGTAAGATATGACTTCCAGAACGCTAATGGTGACATCTCCACCGCAGCCTCGATCGCACAGCAGTTCGACAGCGAGAACTGCGATGTTGTACTTGGCATTGGAACAGCTTCCGCACAGGCGCTTGCCAATGTCTTCACAGACATCCCCGTCCTTTTCGCAGCTGTCACCGACCCGGTGGATGCAGGCCTCGTCGTTTCTAACGACGGAAGCGCTGACTCCAACGTCTGCGGTGTCTCCGACATGAACCCTGTCGAAGAGCAGATCAGCCTCCTCCATGAGATAACAGGCGCGAAGAGAATCGGCAATGTTTATTCATCAGGCGAACAGAACGGTGTCGTTCTCATGGAACAGGCACAGGCCGCATGCGACAAGCTCGGACTTGAGCTCGTTCCGGTAGCTGTCTCCAACTCATCCGAGGTAAGAACTGCCCTCCAGTCAATCATTGACCGTGTCGATGCTGTATATATCGCGACTGACAACAACGTCATCTCCGCTATCGCGACGATTGATGATGTCTGCAATGATGCCGGTATTCCCCTCTTCTCCGCCGATCCTTCCGGAATCGATGGACTTGAATGCATGATCGCATGGGGATTCAACTACCACTCAATCGGTGTTGCCACAGGCCGCCTCATTGAGGATATCATCGTCAATGGTGCCAACCCTGGCGAGCAGGGAACAGTGTTCCTTACCGATCCGGCGGACTTCGAGCTCTGGTTCAATCTCGACACTGCCGAAAAACTTGGCTTCACTATTCCGCAGGAGTATCTTGATACTGCCGCGGTAATCATTGAAAATGGCGTAAAGACAGAACGCTGAAAATCCACAAGTGGACAGGAAGGCCGCCTCTGGTGGCCTTCTCTGCTGTCTTCAGAGGTGAGAAATGATTGAAGGAATACTTGTAGAAGGCCTTATCTTCGCAATCATGGCACTTGGAATCCTCATCAGCTACAGGATTCTTGATATGGCTGACCTGACATGTGACGGTTCCGTCGCAACAGGCGCCGCAGTAGCGACCATGTGCATTGTGAATGGCCTCGGAATCACAGTCGGCCTCATAATGAGCTTCCTTGTAGGTGTGCTCTGCGGCCTTGTAACAGCAACGATACACAACAAGCTCAAGCTTCCGGTTCTTCTTGCTGGAATCCTGACGATGACCATGCTCTACTCCGTGAACCTGAGGATTCTCGGAAACAAGGCGAATGTCTCGCTTGTACGCGTCGAGACGCTCTATCGTCTTTTCCCAGAGTGGTTCTCCTTTGTACCAAGCGATGTCGCAGCGCTTCTCGGAACCCTCATCTTCGTCGTTGCAGTCACTGTCTTGATGGATCTCTTCTTCCGCTCTGACATGGGTATGGCTATCGGTGCGATGGGCGGCAATGAGCAGGTCATCATCTCCCAAGGAATGAATCCCGCAACGCTCAAACTCATCGGACTCGGGCTTTCAAACGGTCTTATCGCCCTCTCCGGCGGGCTTCTTGCACAGTATCAGGGCTTTGCGGACGCGAACCTCGGACAGGGAATGGTCGTGCAGGGACTGGCAGCTGTAATGATTGGAGAGTTCCTCTTCTCTTCGAATAAGATTTCTCTTATCACACTGCGCTGTATCCTTGGCGGCATTATCTATAAAGGTCTCATGTTCCTCGGAAGGAAATACGGATACCTCGTTGGAATCACTCCAAATGACTTCAAGCTCCTCACTGGCATCCTCGTCATCATCTCGCTCACGATCGCGAAGACAAGGACTCTCGCCTCCGACAAGGCAGCGAGGAAAAAATCAATCGAGCGCACAATGAAGAAGGAGGACGCAAATGCTTGACATCCAGCATGTGACAAAGGTCTTCTTCCCGGGAACCGTCAATGAGAAAGTCGCGCTAGAGAACATCAACCTGCATGTGAACAAAGGTGATGTCGTATGCGTCATCGGTTCCAACGGTTCTGGCAAATCCACTCTTTTCAATATGATTGCAGGTACTTTTCCTGTCACTAACGGGAAAATCACGGTCGATGGCAAGGACGTGACAAATGCCCCCGAGTATAAAAGGGCCTTCTACATCGGAAGGATCTTCCAGGATCCTACAAAAGGCACCAGTGCGAACATGTCCATTGAAGACAATATGAACCTTGCTTACACGAAGGGTATGAAGGGCCTCAAATTCGGTCTGACGGCTGAAAGGAGGAAGGAATTCCGCAAGCTTCTTGAACCGATCGGGCTTCAGGACAGGATGGCGGATAATGTCGGCCTCCTCTCCGGAGGACAGAGACAGGCTCTGACACTGCTGATGGCAACACTCTCCCATCCATCGCTGATGCTCCTTGATGAGCATACAGCAGCTCTCGATCCGAGAAATGCCGAAATCGTCATGGACCTCACAAAAAGATATATCGAAGAAAGTCATCTCACTGCGATGATGGTCACCCACAACATGCAGTTTGCCATCGATTACGGCAACAGGCTCATAATGATGGATGAAGGTCACATCATCCTGGACATAGCAGGTGAAGAGAAGAAGAGACTCACAGTCCAGTCACTGGTTGATAAGTTCAGGGAAATCAGGAAGAAGGACTATACTTCTGATGAAGGTCTTCTGACAGAATGAGAACAGATCATCAGTTCACAGCCCGGGATCTCCGGGCTTTGATTATCCCTCTTATTGCCGACTCTTTCCTCTCCATCCTCATAGGCATGGCAGATACCGTAATGGTCTCGACATGCGGGGAAGCTGCAGTTTCAGGGGTATCCCTTGTCGACACAATCTCGAATCTCCTTATCACAGTCTTCTCCGCTTTCGCGACAGGAGGCGCTGTTGTTGTCTCTCAGTATCTCGGTCACGGGGATGGGAAGAATGCACGGGACAGCGCGAAGAACCTGATTTATATATCATTGGCGATCTCCGCTTTGATGACTGCCGTGATACTGCCTATCAGGTCCCATATCATAGACCTGCTTTTCGGGTCGATTGACAGCAGCGTGAAGATGTATACAGATGAGTACTTCGTGCCGATTCTCCTCTCCTATCCATTCCTTGCTGTCTATTCAGGGCTCACGGCGATTTCCCGCTCTGAACGGCGCAGTTTCCGCACGATGATGGTCTCCGTGCTGATGAATGTGATCAACATAGGAGGGAACGCGATACTCATCTATGGTGTTGGCCTTGGGCCACGAGGCGCGGGAATCGCCTCCCTTGCATCCCGTATCGCAGGCTGCACAGTGATGGCCACACTGATGATGAACAGGAACGAGGAACTCAACATCAGGGGGCTGCTGAAAGGACCATTCTCACCCTATCTCATAAAACGCATGCTCCGCATAGGAATCCCATCAGGGTTTGAAGGTGCGGCTTTCCATGTCGGAAAGATCATGGTGCAGTCCCTTGTCGCCTCACTCGGCACATCGGCAATCGCCATCAACGCTGTTGCAGGTAATTACAACTCCTACGCGAACATCGCGGGAAACGGCATCAACCTTGCTATGATCACGATTGTCGGACAGTGCAGAGGACAGGGAAACAATAAGGATGTGAGGTATTATACGAGGCTGCTTACAATACTGGCGCTCATCTCGACACTCATCATCTGCGTACCATTCTATGTCATCACTCCACAGGTCGTGAGCTTCTACGGACTTGAGCCGGAATCCATTGCAGAAGCTATCCCAATCTGCAGGCTGTGCCTTGTCGCATGCTGCACGCTCTGGCCATTTGCATTCACACTTCCGAACATGCTCAAAGCTGTCGGTGATGTGAAATACATACTCCTTGCATCCTTTACGTCAATGTGGCTCTGCCGTGTGGGAGGAGCATATTTCATGGTACGTGTCCTCGGAATGGGTGTCGAAGCCATCTGGTATGCGATGTATCTGGACTGGATACTCCGCGGCACGCTCTATCTATGGCGTGTCGTGAGCGGGAAATGGGAGACGAAAAAAGTCATCTAGCCTATACTGAAGCCATGAAGAAGAATCTGATTCTTGCCATCTTCATGGCTCTTGTTTTCATTTCCTGCAAAGGCAGCGGCACAGAGACTATCATAGATACGGACCGGATTGACATAAGCAGGTCATCAGTCAACGACCGCTACCGGATCAGCAGCAATTCCATCATCACGATTGATGGTCTGGAAATAGGAAACCTTTATGCCGTTTTCCCGGAAGGTACTGGAAGCAGAGCCCGCACTTCCGCCTCCCTGATACCAACTTATGGTGGAACATTTCTCAGCGTAGCCACGTCAGATGAGATGCAGCTGACCGGTTCGGATATAGGTTTGGAGCACGGCTCCTTCAGGATCACGGAGCTGGAGGCGGATGATAGCAGCACGGTCATTGATGAGACAACGGACACTCCCCTCTTCACTGCAGATAATGGTACAAGAATCTATGAGAAGAATTATGAAGTATCCCCTTTATCCATATCAGGAGCCAATCCGGAGGAAATGACTCTTCTTGCTCTGCTTAGCGGTTCCGGCACACTCAGCAGTGACTACGGAATCATCACACCGGACGGCAGGAAGGAAAGAGCAAAGCAGCTCCTGGATCTCTCTGATGCGGAAAGTATTAGAATTTACAGCCAGCTCCATATACAGGAAAGCGTGAAACCACTGTCATATGAGGTAAAGCTTGTATCGCCTATCGACATCAGGGAGAACACGCCTTTCACGCTTTCCGCACCTGCTGTATACAGAATCAAAGCCAGCAGCGCTGAGCTTGTCCTCGAGATTGAAATGGATAGCGATGATTTCAGGGATTACAGCATCGCAAACGCTGTTCCTGACGGCCGGTACGCAAAGACAGGGCTGCGGAAACCCTACATCTTCCCGATGGGCATAAAGGACGGCAAGCTTCTCATCTACATCGGGTCTGTCACTGAAGATGTGATCTTCAATTACATCTCCGGCAGCGGCAGCGCTGTTCTCAGACCCATTACAGCAGAGGAAATGAACGCCATTTCCTCATACAGTCTCTCATCTGGGGCCTCTTTTGAGATAAAAATACCTGCAGGAGAAAAGGATATGATCATTCCGTTCATCCTGAACAGCAGCATGACAGGAGCGACAGTCAGGCTTGATGAAGATACCGACACATCAGTCTCAGTGACGGTTGTTGCCGGAGACACAAGTGGCATTGAATACGCGGAAAGATCTCTGAGAAACGGTATGGAATCTGCGGTATTCAAAGATTACCATGCGCTTGAATACGGCTACATAAAAGTGAGAGGGGCAAGGGACGAAAGCACGGTCAGGCTTTCATTTTCCACGTGAATATGCAAAATCCAGCAGGAACGAGAGAATGCAATTGTATTCTGGGAATGTTGGATTATCATTAGCATATGCAAAGGGACAAACTGCTGTTCGACAATAAATACCTCAGGGCTCTGATCATACCTCTTCTCATTGAAACTCTCCTTTCCGTCACTATCGGCATGATGGATACGATCATGGTCGCAACAGAGGGTGAGCATGCGGTGTCTGGCGTATCGCTTGTCGACTCAGTCTCGAATCTCTTTGTCTTCCTCTTCTCGGCATTCTCGACAGGTGGCGCGGTAATCGCTTCGCAGTATCTCGGTAAAAAGGACCGGAAGGCTGCTTGCTACTCTGCCAAGCAGCTTCTCTATCTGTCCGCGGCATTCTCCATACTCGTCTCGCTCCTTCTCCTGATTTTCCGCCGTCATGTCATGGACCTTGTGTACGGACATATCGAGGAAGATGTAATGTCATCCGCCCTCGATTACTTCACACCGATAGTCATATCATTCCCATTCCTTGCTGTTCTCAACAGCTGCAATGCCATTTTCCGTTCGATGGGGAAAAGCCGGATCACGATGACTGTATCAATCATCATGAATCTGATAAACGTATCCGGCAATTCCATATTGATATATATTTTCGGAATGGGCGCAGAAGGCGCAGGCATCGCTTCCCTTCTCTCAAGGACTGTCGCCTGCGCATTCATGCTCTATAAAGTCACTAGAAAGAAGGAAGAAGTCCATGTTGAGAGAATCCTCCAGTTCAATGTGGATATCCCAATGATCAGGAGGATACTGAAGATAGCGCTTCCTTCAGGCATCGAGAACAGCGTTTTCCATATCGGGAAGATTCTCGTAAGCTCTACAGTCGCCTCTCTTGGAACCGCTTCAATTGCTGCAAACGCAGTCTTCAACGCTCTCTCCACATTCGCGAACATCCCGGGAACAGCAGTCGGAATGGCTGCCGTTACCGTAATCGGGCAATGCTGCGGAGCGAGAGAGTATGATGCCGCTTCGTATTATGGGAAGAAACTTCTGATACTCACCTACCTGATGATGGGAGTCACATGCTCGGTAATGTATGTGCTCACTCCTGAGCTTGCTCTTCTGTACAACCTCTCACCGGAGGCACACGAGCTGGCAATAGCGACAACACGCCTCAACATGTTCCAGACAGCTGTCTTCTGGCCATTTGCGTTCACAATCCCGAACTACCTCAGAGCTGCAGGAGATGCACGCTTCACAATGGCTGTATCAATTATTTCCATGTGGCTTTTCCGTGTGTTGCTTTCGCGTGTCCTTGGAATCTATCTGGGGTTCGGGCTCATGGGTGTCATGTGGGGTATGTTCATAGACTGGTATTTCCGAGGCATCCTCTTCACAGGAAGATTCCTCAAAGGCAGATGGAAGACAAAAACAGTCGTATGATACCGCCAATATTTCCTTGCGCAGTCAGGAAATTGATTCTATCATAGACTCAGTTAACAGAGTTTTAACATGGTTAGGGGAATGGAGAGAATCAATATATCGAAGCATACCCCCCCCACCGTTGCATAAAGCTGGGGCTGTTTTCTCTGTCTGAATTTCCATCATTTCAAAGCATAAACGATTCCTGTGCCATGGCATGGGAATCTTTTTTTCTGGAGGTTTCATGAAAAAGGGGCTGATTATCTTCCTATCAGTCATGATGGTGATTGCTTTCATCCCATCATGCCGCAATTACCAGTATCCATACTGGTGGCCTGAATATCCACCGTTTGGAGATCATACATCCAAGAATCCACCATCTGACATCGACACAGCAATGGCAATTGATCTTGAGCAATTCATAGATGACGTGCTGAACAAAAGACAAGGACTCATAGTCGAATTCTATGGCAGCACAGCTTCTTCATCCTCAATCCGCGCACTCCCTGAGCAGAAGTCATTCTATGCTGATGTGACGTTCGACGGATACACAAATGGCATCGATAGAAGCGTTCTCAATGAAATCACAAGCGGAAAAGTAACAGTCACATTCACGTATCTAGAAACTAATGAAAATGAGATTGAGATAACAGGATATAGCATTGAGACCAAAACACGTCTCGTCATTGAATGCGATGACTCTGCAAGCACACTGAAGAATGCTGAGATTGAAATAACGAGTGGTGGTATTTCCGCAACAGCTTCTGCTTCTGTCTCACCCGATGGTTCTGTAACTATGCATAACATCACAATCGTCTCATTCACTACTCCTTCCGGAACAATCACGATCGGGTCGACAACAATGGCGACTGAAACACTCGTCCCTGAGTCATATGGCAGCAATCTCGGATTTGATGGCGGAGCCGGAACTGAAACAGATCCAATCCCCATCAACAATGAAGATGACCTTATCCTGCTTGCAGATCTTGTCAATGACAAAGCAAACACGAATTCATTTGAAGGAAAGTATTTCAGGCTCTCAACTGATCTTGAGCTGAATGACTGGTCCCCTATCGGACAGGGGCTTCGCAGCAGTTCTGTCATTACAGGATCACCTTTCAGCGGTGTTTTTGATGGTGGCGGTCATACGATAACAGTCAACAGCTTTGCTGTGCTTGAGACTGAAGACAATGATGACAAGACACCAGGTGTGGGAATCTTCGGATTCCTCTCCGGAGAGAATGCGGAGATCCGCAATCTCAGAGTCAGCGGGAACGTTGATTTCAAGGGAACGGCAGCCCAGGCTGACAATCTCGGAATGATAGTCGGTCTTCTGAATGGAGGCGCGACAATTGACAGGTGCGTCATAGCTGAAGGCAGCTCGATCAAGGCAGAAGGACTTGCTGGTGGTATTGTCGGAAGAATCATTCTCGCAGGAACAATCACGAACTGCGAGAACAATGCGAATGTGACAACTGTTTCTGACAAGGCGGCAGGAATCGTTGCTTCAGCATATTATAATCAGGATCCATCCCTGCCTGTGTCCATCTTCCTTGAACACAACACGAATAACGGAAACATAACAGGACCATACTACACTGGAGGCATCGCAGGACTTGTCCAGGGAGCAAGAATCAATGACTGCCACAATACCGGAACCATCTCTGCTTATAGAGTTGTCGGTGGAATCGCTGGAAGCGCAGAATTCCGCAATGAAATGTCAGATTGCTCAAATTCCGGCAGCATCGTGATACGTCAGGGTGAAGGCCAGTCTCCGAACTCGGCGGGAGGAATTGCAGGCCAGATTGTAAAAGCCGGCAACGCGACATTCAGCGGTCTGGTCAACAGCAACGAGAATACATTCAGCTTTGACGAAACATTCGCCCTCGATGCGCCTTTCCGCTATTTCGGAGGAATAGTCGGTCAGGTAACAGGTGATGCTGACATATCAGGTACAAATGCTTCGGATATCAATGGGCCTGAAGGATCTACAGATTTCGAATATGCTGGAGGTATCGCTGGCTATTTCAGTGGTGATGGCAATGGCACACTGACAGGAACCAATTCCGGCGATATTTCCGGTGCAATGAGAGTTGGAGGAATCGTAGGAAGCCTCAGCAATGGAACAGTGGTTTCCGCTGTCAACAATGCTGGAACAACCATCACTGGCTCCAGATTCGTTGGAGGAATCGCAGGCAGTCTTACCAGCAGCAATGGAGGAGAGTCATCCATAAAGGATTCTGATAACAGCGGATCAATCGTTGTCCTTGATTCCAATGAATACAATTACGCTGGTGGCATTGCCGGTGATAACAGCGGATCAATCGTTGTCCTTGATTCCAATGAATACAATTACGCTGGTGGCATTGCCGGATACGCTTATGTAGCAACTGTTGAAGATGAAGGAACTGGAGAATTAGTATCTACTGGTGGTTCAGTCTCAATCTCTGGATCGGATAATCTCGCTGAAGCTTCTTTCACTATTCAGGACACCTCGGCCATCTTCGTTGGAGGAATAACCGGAAGGCTTTATGGTAAAGGTTCGATTTCTGATTGCAATAACAGCGCTGATATCAAAGCTGCGGTGGCATCTACATCACAATATTTCGGTGGCATCGTGGGAGGAATAAGACCTATTGGTATAACAGGAACTGCCGTGAACACCATTGAAAACTGCGAGAATTCTGGAGAAATATCTGCTCAGCAGATTGTCGGGGGTATCACAGGAAGCGCCATAAGCACGGATATTCAGAACTGCAATAATACAGGTACCCTGAGTGCCCACCTTTACATCGGAGGAATCGCTGGATCAATCAGAGATGGATCGAGCATAGATAGCTGCGACAACACTGCTGGTATAACAGCAAGCTGCAATGGAACGCTATCAGATAGTTCATACGGCTGTGCCCGATACGTCGGCGGAATCACCGGCTATGTCGGATACACTGGAGATGATGATCATGAACTGGATGAAATAGATGCATGCAGCATCATCAGTTCAGATTGCAGCGGTACTATAAACACTTCCGGAACTCTGAATTATATTCAGGTCGGTGGAATAGCAGGTACCATCATCAATGAAGGAGTCTTTAAAAACTGTGAATTCTCCGGAGAAATTACTGGGAATGCAAAGAATCCTCATGGCATAGCAGGCGCGGTCTATCTTAACGAAGCCAACTATGAGAAAGTTGAAGACATTCTTTCATTTAACAACTGTACAGTGACAGACTCCTCGCTTGACACAGGCATCCCACAGAGTCTGAACTGATAGGACAAACTGGAATGGCCATCTGGTAGGTGGCCATTCCAATTCCCAAGAACCTGCATATGATATCTGGAAACAATCAATATCAGACTTGAGCACAATAACGATCCGATGATTTCCATTTATCTGCGAATTCAGCTACAGGAAGATATTGCATACTGGAAATATTACAAGGCATTATCGACAAGATATCAGTTTTAAATTATACCGATAAATAATGAAAGGTAGTAATCTCAGACCGTCCCATCGTCTCTTTGTTTATACCGATGGAACTCAGATCTGCCTTGATACGTTCCCGTTCATCAAAATCAACTTCGTAGATCTCTGCGGCAAGAACAAAGGAAGCAAAATCCCTTAGCATTTCTTTAGGTTCCTTTCTCTTAGTTTTCTTATCTTCGAAAGACTTACGGTCATTGGTAATCAGAATGCGTAAAATCTCTTTCATTGGGACTTTTTTCCGATACAGGAACTCTATCATACGCGGCACATTCCAGAAATCTGAGAGCCCATAAAGCATGAACGCGCCCTGCTAGGCTATCATGCGGTCAGAATTCGACACAGGACGAACGAAAACCCCATTCAACAATGTCAGAGGGCGAATGCATTTCCTGAAAGCGGGAGCTTCGCTTGCAATCTTCCCATCAAGAACCAGCATTTCATAGCTATTGTATTCTCCCGTCCTTGCATTGATTCGCATCGACGTAAAATCATCTTCATAAAAACAGTCAATCAGAGAATCATCGGGTTCCTCTGGAATGATAACCATCATTCCGCTTTTGTCTGTATCAACGGGTTCAATCCTGAATTCCTTCCCATGGAGTTTAAATAGGCCCTTTGACTTTCCTGAATTTGCCAGGTCTAGATTCCAATGGAATATATCCAAAGCGCAAGAATCCTCACCTGCTTTTATCCATCTGCAGTAACTCTGAAGAAAGTGTTCCATTACAGCTTCATATCTAAGTCTCATCTGATACTCAGAAGAAAGATATGGCAAGGCAGCGAGACACCTGCATGTATCCGAATCAAAACTTCTGACTTCATCATCCACGTCATTGAACGAAAAGAGCCAGCAGCTTTTCTCATCTTTGATACGTTTATCATCCTCAGTGTCGCTATGGAGACCGGAAACCGCAAAAAACAAGGAAGTCAGTGGATTCAGGGAGACATCCATCATCCTGGTTGGTATTTCACCATGCTGCATTCTTGAAAGTTTCTGAAGATTATCCTTTCCGATATATGAATCAGGATGCTGAGTGATTACTTCTGTGAAGATTTTTCTCTCGTAATCTATTTTATCATCATGGCGCAACGCATTCGGAAGGGGAACATATCTGAAACCGGCCTGTCCCCTATAGAATACTGAACCGTATTCAGCTCCTGCGAATAGTTTAACAGCTGATTGCAAGTCATGAATAATCAGATCCTGAACTGCTTGCCTTTTTTCTCCAACAACTCTGAGAGCAAGATATCTGAACTTCTTACCATCAGTATCCTTCCACTCGATATGATATGGACCATATTTATAATTCAATGTTACTGATTTTTTACCATTGTAAACCAGTGTACTAGATTTAGGCGTGTTCATATCATGAAGGGAGAAAGCAGCAATCGCATTATCAGTAGCAGAATAATCTTTCGAAATTTGCATGTCATTTGTCAGCACGATGATTGTTCCGTATCCATAGTTTTCCGTCTCAACCGAAAGAAGCTCCAAATCAGTCAAGCGTTTCCAAATATCAATAAGAGCAAAATTCACCGCTAAGGATTTTTTTTTCTTCACCTCTGTTCCATCCGACAGCAGATAAGATCCCTTCATCAACCAGAAAAGAAGGATCGGGTAAATCTTGCCATGATACCTCACATACAGATTGTTCCTTCTTCTATCAATATCAGTCTTTGAATCCTGTTCAAAAGCCGTGAAGCTCGTTGATAGCTGTGCTGCAGGATATTTTCTCCGAATACAAGCACGCAGTGCCTTGAGAAAGCTTTTGCTGTCACGAAGTATATTCTCTTCCTTCAATATGATGTTCAGAACATCATTCAGTTCAAAATCATAATTCATATGTCCCCCCACATAAAGGCCTCTCCCGGAGAAGGAGAGGCCAATAGATAAACTTTGGAAGAGGTTGAACACTCTTCGTTACCTAATTCATTCAGACAGTGGCGCTAGCCCCACTGCCCCGCTCTGCCCACGAGTTGTCACCCGCGGCGAACTTGCGCTTGTACTCACGGACCGTGTATGTGTTCAGCCCCGCAAGCTGCGCCGTCTTCTTGTATCCGTATCCCTGCTCAAAGAGCTTTAGGCATTCCTGCCGTTTCTCGTTTGGAATCCTGTGCCTCTGGAGGGACGTGGCTTCTCTATCCATATCCTCCTCCTAGAAGGAA
>CASFLH010000059.1 GCA_949295505.1 uncultured Spirochaetales bacterium
ATATCAAAGTGGATGATGACTGGAATGCAGCGTTAAGGCATGAATCAATCAGTGCAGCACTTTCAAAGCCTGCATCCTGGAACATTGCAGCAATAAAGGCTTCCCTGATATCTGCAAGTTCTTACAATCCAGACACAGGTCATGATACTGTATGGTCTGTCATAGAGAATCTGAAAGCAGGCGAAGGCTGGCTGTGTGAAGGAAATCCGGCAAGGGGAGATTTTCATTCTGTGAAACTGTGATTCAGGCTGGCACTGACATCAGAATGATAAGGGAATCGGCCACAAGAGGAAGGTACATGAAGAAAAGCGTGAGGCGCTCCCATGTGCCTTCCCGGTCAATACAGGTTCCCTTATATTGCTCCTTGTCTGACATGATGAACAGAATGAAGAAAAGAAGAGCAAAGAGGAAAACTGTCAGATATGAGGCATCAAGCATGAAATGTCTGTCCTCAAACATCGCAGCCGATCTCAGAAGAGGGAAGAACAGCAAGTCCATGAAGCCTATGGCAGATGAATAACCATGTATTCTGGATGTCAAAGTCCCCATCTTGTCATCTGCATCGGCCTTGAAAATACCTGCAAGAATCCCGGCGCCAAGCGCAAACAGAAAGATTGATCCGCTTGTCAGGACAGCAAGAACTGTTCTTTCGGATAGCACAGAGAAATATACTGAAGAGGCAAAGGTAAGGATCAGGCCAAGAACAATAAGCCAGGCACTGTAAATGCTGCTTACAGGACTTGAAGGTGAGCCCAGAATGCTCATTGCCATCTTTCTTGAGTCGTATCCAGGATAGAATCTCTTGAGAATCCAGGGCAGAAGAAATTCAGTGATGACGGCTGCAAGCTGCAGACAGGCAACTGCTTTAATCATTGTTCCTCACTCTCACTATATTTCTTGTCATCTTTCTGCAGCCGATATGCTCATACAGAAACGAACGGACAAATCCTAAAGATTGGGAATGCTCCTTGAAGAATGAATCAGGATCCGGGTATATGCCATAATCCCGCACTATCGCCTTACTCTGGATGAACGTATCGCAGCCATTCCAGTCAACAGCAAAATGAGGGAAGTCATCAACAGCTATCGCATACAGACGGAAAACTCCCTTCGTATCTGGATATTTGCTTTTCACTGCATCAAGAAACTTCTTGTCGATTATCACGCCTTCAAGTGCAATCCATTTCCCGTCAAAGAAGACTTCGACCCAGGTGTGAACAATCTCATCTGGTGCCATCAAGGCTATAATCCCTGAAACTGCTCCTCTCTGAAAATCCTTTGAGACTGTGAAACCATGAAGACGGCAGTCTATGCCAAGCCCTCTGAGAAGAGCCATGAGGAGGGTAGATTTCGTATTGCACTGGCCTATGCCATCGTCCAGCACTTCAGAGGCTTTGAGAGTGTCGCATCTGTTGTAGCCAAATAGAATCTCATCCTTGACGAAATGATATACGGCCCCTATGGCATCATATTCGGAGAGATCCCGCCATCCTTTATCGGAAATAAGAGACTGAATTGAAGGCGAACTGTAATCGAGAAGCTCTGTTTCCCTTAGATATTCATTTTCCATATTCATCCCTTCCTGAAGTGGAAATCGCAGCATTCAGCTCCGTTTCCAAGAGTCCCGCTGCGCTCAAACCTGATTTTCGGCAGCAGCCCGGAAAAAGCGATCTCATCATTCTCACAGTAAATGGTGCATAGCTCAGGGCATCCATATTTACTGCATAGATCATGGTAGATGCAGCTATGGAGATTAAAGTGGATCTCCTTTCCATCGCATCTTACCCATTCGGTCTTCCAGCCTTCTTCAGGGAAGTTCTTTGCCATGAATTTCCTGACGCCTATGCGGTAGATTGAATACGCGAATGGCAGCCTTGCCATCTTTGACATGGACTCTTTCTTTTTCTCTGCAGTCTTCTTCTCTTCAGCCCTGACGTAATCCAGGGCCTCTGTCCTGGAATACCCGACAGAGAGAAGGGCCTTGTAGTAGGCAAGGGGAGGAAGAAGCTTCATCTGGATATGTTCTCTTATGGCTTCATTACCTTTATAGTCGGATTCAGCTTCAAGCTTTGAGAATATATCATCTGCCACCTGATAGACCTTCCTGCCATCCTCTTCTCCAAATTCCCTGACGCAGTCATCCAGAAGGAAAGCAAACGGTGTCTCACTTATCCTCATTCTCATTGCTCCCGGCAATCTTTGCATACACATCTGCAGCATACTTCTGCAGAACATCCGACTTTGTGACAGCGATTCCCCATTTCTCGTCTCCTAGGACTATGAGTGTGTCTCCAGCTTTGATATCAAATGTTTCCCTTGCCTCTTTCGGGATAATGATCTGCCCACGTTCACCGACCTTAACGGTTCCAAAAACATAATGTCCCTTTGGTATTTCCATACAGCCTCCAATTCATACAAGTATGTATAAGCATAATAATATGATTTGACTTGAAATTCAATTATCCTATAGGTGTTTGTAATTGCCATTCAGTTTATAAATCGATCAATTTATAAAATGTGCATATGGATAAGATTGGAGCTTATATAGTGCTGACCTTGATTTGATCTCAAAAGTTCCTGAATCTCTGAGACTCGTGAGACAAATTAGATATATGTAGGCACTTAAGACTTAATAACGCTGATAGCGTATGAGGCAATGAAATAATTGAGATGGAGAGTATCAGGAATCTGAAACTGATTCTTCTTGATTGCTGGTACACTGCATCCATAATATATTTGAATCAGGACTGAATTTCTGCTGAGGATTTTCTATGGTTTGCCAGTTGACTGGATGTTATGTCTTGGAAAGCGTAAATGTTCTTTTTTTGATGATGATATCCATGTTCCCTCGATTGATTGATATCACTGGTACGTTTTTGGTACGTTTTTAGAAAAAAAATAGCTTATTTCTGACATAATATGGAAAATATGTAGAAAATAAATGCTTACAGAATAATAGGATAAAAATGGGCTCAAAATGTCTTTTTATGTTGCATTATGTTGCACCAAATTTGTTGACACCCCATTCTGATAATGTAGAATCTTAGATAGAAGGAGTGTGCTATGGCAGATAAGATGCGCCCAGTGCCGTTCTCAGGGCTTCTTGAGAGAATTTCCGGAGAACTGAGAAATCATGGATCGGTATTCGGTATAGATTCCTCCCTTTTCTACGAAGACAAGGGAAAGAAGAAAGTGAAGGTCTTCTCTCAGGAGTGTACCGTTCCGGTCGGACCCGCTGCCGGCCCCCACACGCAGCTTGCGCAGAACATCATCGCGTCGTATCTGGAAGGCGCGCGGTTCATTGAGCTCAAGACAGTGCAGATCATGGACCATCTGGAGATAGAGAAACCATGCATCGATGCGCGCGATGAGGGTTACAATGTGGAGTGGTCTACGGAATTCACCCTCGAGAAGGCTGCTGATGAGTACATCAAGGCGTGGATTATCCTCCATATCATTGAAGGCGCGGTCAAAGGACACATCCCTGAGACTCCGTCATTCATCTTCAATGCTTCTGTCGGTTACAATCTTGCCGGTATCAAGGAAGAGAAGATGCAGCGCTTCATTGACACGATGAAGGATGCATCAGGTACGGTTTTCTCGGATTATATTGCTGAGGCATATGCAATCCTTGAGGATAATATCTTTGAAGGAACAATCTTAGAAGAGAGCGCAATGCGTATCCGTAAGGAGCTGGACAGAATCTCTCCTCATATCTCACCGTCCGTGACGATATCGACAATGCATGGCTGTCCGCCGACGGAGATAGAAGCAATCTGCAGCTACATGATAAAAGAGAAAGGCTTTGATACTTTCGTGAAGCTCAATCCTACGCTCCTCGGCTATGATGAGGTCAGGAGAATCCTTGACGATCATGGCTTCGGCTATGTTGTCCTGAAACGTGAAAGCTTCGATCATGATCTTCAGCTTTGCGATGCGATCCCTATGCTCCACAGGCTTTATGACACAGCCGCTGCAGAGGGCAGGGGATTCGGAGTGAAGCTCACAAACACGCTTGGAAACGTCAATGATGGGGCGGTGCTTCCTGGTGAGGAGAGGTACATGTCCGGACGTTCTCTCTTCCCGATCTCAATACGTGTTGCCGCACTTCTTTCTGAGGAGTTCTGCGGACAGCTTCCGATTTCATACTCAGGTGGCGCCAGCGCGCTTAATGCCGCTGACATCTTCCGCTGTGGAATCCATCCGATCACACTTGCGACTGATATGCTCCATCCCGGTGGGTATGGCCGCATGGCACAGATTGCATCGCTTCTGCAGGAGAAGGATGGCTGGGAGATGGAATCAATCGATCTTGAGCGCCTGAGAGCGCTTGTCGCAAGATCTGATTCCGATCCTGCTTTCAGAAAAGGCAATGAGGCTGGATACAGAGCAAAGCTCTCATCCCCGCTTCCTCTGACTGACTGCTTCGTCGCACCATGTGTCGAATCATGTCCTATCCATCAGGATATCCCTGATTACATCGCACTGGCCGGAGAGGGAAGATGGGCAGAGGCGATCGGGCTTATCTATCTGAAGAATGCACTGCCTAATATCACGGGATGGATCTGCGACCATCAGTGCCAGAACCACTGTACGCGCCTCGATTATGAGGGTCCTGTGCAGATCAGGGCAATCAAGAAGCTTGCAGCTGAGAAAGGCATGGAGGAGTTCGAGCGTGACATCTGGGAGCGGAGCGAGGGAAGCTCTGATGTGAAGGCCGCTGTCATCGGTGCCGGTCCTGCGGGACTTTCCGCCGCGTTCTTCCTCTCCCGCGCCGGCTTTGATACATCCGTCTTCGAGAAGGGATCGACAGCTGGTGGTGTCGTAAGGAATGTCATACCAGAGTTCAGGATTCCTTCTGAGGCTGTGGACAAGGATGTCGCTTTCATCGAGAGATGCGGGGCTTCATTCTTCTTCAACACTGAAAAGACAGTGAAGGAGCTCAGGGCTGAAGGCTTCGATTACATCTTCGTCTCCATCGGAGCGGAAAAGGCCAATGATGCAGGCATAACCGGAAACGGACCGAAAGAGAGTGCTGTATCCTTCCTTCTCAGGGCTAAGAAAGGTGAAGACATCAGGCTGGGAAAGAGTGTTGCTGTCATTGGAGGCGGTAATACTGCAATGGATGCTGCGCGTATGGCAAAGAGAATCCCCGGGGTTGAGGATGTACGTGTTATCTACAGGCGTACCGAAAGTGAGATGCCTGCTGACATGGAAGAATATGAGGCTGCGCTCTCAGATGGTGTTGCCTTCACTTTCCTTTCCTCTCCTGCGGATTTCACCGACGGCGTGCTGAGCGTGAAACTGATGAAACTCGGAGAGCCTGACTCCTCCGGCAGAAGACGCCCTGTCGATACAGGAAATACCGAGAACCTTGATGTTGATTATGTAATCACTGCAATCGGAGAGAAGGCTGATCCTGATGTGATCAAGGCAATTGTCGCAGATGAAGGCGAGAATGATGGCGTCTACATAATCGGAGATGCCAGCACAGGGCCTTCCACTGTCGTCAGATGCATTGCCTCCGCCCGCGATGCCGTGGATAAAGCCATCGATATGGTCTATGAGGGTATGCTGGAAGAGGATGAAGACGAAGATGAGTGCAGCTGCACTCATCATCATCACGACGGGGAATGTGGCTGTGGCCACCATCACGATGACGAAGAGGAAGATGAGGAGGAGATGGAGGAAGACGAGGAACTTCGTCTTGCAGAAGACCGCTTCTTCCAGGACATCATGGCAAAGAAGAGTCGCCTGAAGCCGTCGGTTGATGAAGCGGATGAGCTCTTTGCGAGAACGGAAGCAAGAAGGTGTATGGAATGTTCCTACCTTTGTCTCAAGTGCGTCGATGTCTGTCCGAATAGGGCTAATATCGGGATAGACCTGAGAGAGACAGGGCTTTTCGATGATCCTTTCCAGGTTCTTCACATCGATGCCTACTGCAATGAATGCGGCAACTGCGCCTCCTTCTGCCCGCATTCCGGCAGACCTTATAGGGACAAGTTCACGCTATTCTCCCTCATGGAGGATTTTGAGAACAGTGAGAACAGCGGTTTCATCGCTGAGAATGATGAAGTGACAATCCGCCTTGATGGAAAGATCATCCATGGGGAGATCAACAGGGACGGAGAGCTTGAGGCTGATGTGCCGGAGGAGATCAAGGCAATAATCGAGGAAGTGTTCCTCTCTTATTCCTATCTTCTTTCTGCAGTGGAGGAATGATGGCAGATATTCTCATCAGAAACATTACGGTTTTTGAGACAAGACCGCCTTTCTCTGTGACGGAGAATGCCGATGTTGTCATTACAGGTTCTGTAATCGAGAAAGTCGGAAAGGGCGCGGGTGAAGGCGTGCAGGCTGGTAAGACGATTGACGGTACAGGAAAAATCCTCATCCCCGGCAATGTATGTGCCCATCATCATTACTATTCCGGGCTTTCCCGGGGAATGCTTATCTCTGCCGGTCCCCAGACGGATTTCATTCAGGTCCTGAAGGAATGGTGGTGGCGCCTAGATAGAGCGCTTGATGAGGAATCAATCTATTATTCCTCCCTTATCTGCTCTATGGAGGCAATCAGGCAGGGTACGACTGGTATCGTCGACCATCATGCCTCTCCCTCATTCATCAGAGGCTCTCTCTCCGCTTTGGCAAAGGGAATGGAGGATACGGGTATCCATGGGGTCACATGCTATGAAGTGACTGACCGGAATGGCGGCATGGAAGAAGTAAGGGAAGGCGTGGAAGAGAATATCCGCTTTGCAAGGGAAATCGACGAGAGACTAGAGAAAGGTGAGGATCTTCTCGTGGATGCAATGATTGGTGGGCACGCACCATTCACTCTCCCTGATGAGGCTCTTGCGCTGATGTCTGATGCTGTGCATTCAACAGGTCGCGGGATGCATTTGCATGTTGCAGAGGACAAGTACGATTCTGTCTGGTCTCACCATTTCCATGGTGATGATATCATGACACGCCTTGACAGGTTCTCTCTCTTGGGTGAGAACACGCTTCTTGTACATGGTGTTGCGCTTTCAGAGAAGGAAGTGGAGCTTATGAATGAGCGTGGCTGCTTCCTTGCGCATAACGCGCGCTCCAACATGAACAATCATGTCGGATACTTCCCATATCTGCCCAAGGTGAAGAAGCTTGTCATCGGTACAGATGGCTGTGGCGGCAACATGTTCGAGGAGCTGAAGATCGCATTCTTCAAAAACAGGGATGCCGGCGGTCCATGGTGGCCTTCCGATTACCTTGCAGCGCTTGCAAGGGGGAATGAGCTCATGGAATCGGCCTTCCGTGGCAGGGCGAAGTTCGGTCGCATCGAGGCGGGATATAAAGCGGATGCCGTGATACTCAGCTATAATCCGCCAACGCCATTCAGAAATGAGAATGCGGCAACGCATTTTGTGTGGGGAATGTGCTCCGGTGATGTGGAATCTACCATAGTGAACGGAAAGCTGCTGTATGAGAACCGTCATTTCACGATGCTCGATGAAGAGAGGATTTTCGCCGAGGCAAGACGCTCAGCGGAGCGTGTGTGGGCCAGAGCAGACAGAATAAAAGCATAAGGAGTCAGAATATGATTAAAGACAGGATCGCCGAACTTGGCGAGAAGTACCGTGATTACACCGCTCAGAACCTTTCCAAGCTTGTTCAGACGAAGAGCTACAGCTCAAAGGAAGAGGATGTATGCCGTCTGATCGTGAAGCTGTGCGAGGAAGCTGGCTTTGATGAAGTGAAGATTGAAGGACTGGGATCGGTTGTCGGCAGGATCGGCAATGGTCCGAAGAAGCTTGCCTTTGATGCACATATCGATACAGTCGAGGTTGGCAATCTCAAGAACTGGGAATTCGATCCTTTCTCTGGCGCTATCGAGGATGGTCTTGTGAAGGGAAGAGGCGCTTCCGATCAGAAGGGTGGTGCTGCTTCCATGATCACAGCGGGCCGTATCCTCAAAGAACTCGGATATGGCGGTGAGTACACCATCTACTTCACGTTCACGGTAATGGAAGAGGACTGTGATGGCATGTGCTGGAAGTATATGATTGAAGAGGAAGGTATCAAGCCTGATCTCATCGTATCCACAGAGCCGACAAGCTGCCGCCTTTATCGTGGTCACAGAGGCAGGATGGAAATCCGCGTAATTCTCCGTGGAATCTCATGCCATGGCTCTGCTCCGGAGCGCGGTGTCTCCGCGGCATATAAAGCTGCCCGCGCGGCTCTTGCCATTGAACAGCTGAACAAAGACCTCCAGCCTGATGATGACAATTTCCTTGGCAAGGGAACTATCACGGTTTCCCAGATTGATGTCAAAGGTCCTTCACAGTGTGCTGTCCCTGATTACGCGATGCTTTACTGTGACCGCCGTCTCACATGGGGCGAGGATGCTGAGCTCGCCATCAATCAGGTGAAGGAATATGTTTCCAAGGCTACGGGAGACAAGGTGGAGGACATCATTGTCGAGATGCCTGATTACGACAAGACAGCATGGACGGGAACAAAGTATTCTCAGGAGCTCTATTTCCCGACTTGGAAGCTTGATGAGTCGCATCCGCTTGTGCAGGCGGGCATCAAGGATTATACGGATCTCTTCGGCAAGAAACCGGTTGTCGACAAATGGACTTTCTCCACGAATCTTGTTGCGACGACGGGAAGGCATAAGATCCCTGCAATCGGATTCGGTCCTGGCGATGAAGCACAGGCACATGCACCGAACGAAATCAACAGAGTGGAGGATCTTGTAATCTGCTTGAAGTTCTACGCGTTGCTACCTTACGCGCTTGAAGGGAAGGAATGATTCCTGAAGAGCTTAACATGAAAATGGACAGCGGGGTTCTTTATGACCCCGCTGATCCGTCTCTTCAGATTCTTCAGC
The DNA here is from genome assembly GCA_949295505.1 of uncultured Spirochaetales bacterium. GTDB lineage: Bacteria > Spirochaetota > Spirochaetia > Sphaerochaetales > Sphaerochaetaceae > Ornithospirochaeta. Next base: position 8,876 of record CASFLH010000059.1, read on the forward strand.
GCGAGAGACTGAGGATGGTGCATGAATACAATGCCATCGATCCCCGCGATATTTCTGCCAGAGAGGAAATGATTAAGCGCATGTTCGCCTCCGCTGGTAAGGATGTTTATATCGAGGCGCCGTTCTATGCCAACTGGGGCGGTCTTAAAGTCTGTATAGGCGATTCAGTTTACATTAATTTCGGCTGCACGCTGGTTGATGACGCGCCAATCACGATTGGGAACCATGTCATGATTGGGCCGGGGGTGACAATCTGCACAGCAACTCATCCTCTCGATTACCGCGAAAGGGAGAAGGGGTTGCAGATGAATATGCCCGTTGTCATCGAGGACAATGTCTGGCTCTGTGCAGGTGTCATCATCAATCCCGGGGTGACAGTCGGCAAAGGCGCGGTGATAGGGGCCGGAAGCGTTGTGACAAAGGACATTCCTCCTTATTCACTCGCATTTGGTGTTCCTGCCACTGTCCGGAAATCACTGGAATAGAATTCATATCTTCCCTGCATAAGCGCGGAGATGTGAGATGAGTGTGTTCAGATAATCCATATGCTCTTTTCTTCCCAGTGTTTTTATGACAGCACTGATATCATCATCCATATTCTCCGGCAGGTTCTGGCAGAGATGGGCATAACCCATGAGTTTCTTCTCTCCGGGATGAAAGCGACGGTTGTAAGCGAAGATTATATCAAAATAGGAAGCGAGAATGGCCGCAAGGCGGTGATTGCTGCTCACGACATCATCCCTCTTTGCAGCAAGATCTGCTTGAATGAGGAATGTCGACGTCCCATCGCCACAGACCACATCTAGATTCTTTCTGATGATGTTCTCTCTAAGTTCTTCCGGATATGGTGCTTTCAGCTCTTCCTGCAGAGAAGAAAGCCATCCATCCCTGTCATAGAGGATCTCTGATGTCCTGATATTATGCAGGAAGCAGGTTGTGTATCCGATGCGCGCCTTATGCTTTCTCCAGACATCATCAACCTGCCATTCGGTCCATTCGATTGACCTGTACATGAGATCATAGGCATCGCCATCTGCTGTTACTGCTTCGTCGCCTTCCTCAAATGGTGAGCAGTCAATTCTGCAGTGCGGGAAAAGCGACGAGAGAATCCTCTCTCTTTCTTCAGGAGGCACCCGCTTCTCTGAATAGATGTAGATATCCCAGTCCGAGCTGCTGTCGTTTATTTCACTGGTTCTTGAACCAGAGAGGGCGATGGCCGTGACCATCGGAAGCGATGATAGTCTTTTTATCAGTTTCTCGATCATGAGTCGATTGTATTCCCGGTTAAGTCGTTCCGCTTTGCATTTCCCGCCGAACTCATTGCGGATAGAGAATAAAAGAGCCCGCTTCTGATCGCGGGCCTATTCTTTCATTTCCCCAGTTTGTTTTCATCCCAGGCGAGGTTGCCTTCCTTATCGGTGTAAGTGTAGGCGATCGCATAGTAGATGATCGGGTCCTTTGTCTTCCACCGTCTGTATGCAGCAGAGACGGCAGAGGCCATTCCCCTGTTGTTCACGTAGTCCTTGCCCTTGTCGAGCATGATCGCTCTCAGCGCTCCGAGCGATATCTGGATCTTCTTTGAATAGAGAGCTATCGCGAGCTCACCTATGAAATCGTAGATCTCGTCATTTGTCATGATCTGCCTCCTTTTCTGATTTTAACCCAGCAGGATTACGATAACAATGAAACCTTTACTCAATTGCAGAAAAACGGATCTTCCAGTGCAATGGCATCGGTAATTAATTCTTCTGCATCTCCTAGTGCTTATCCGGCGAAAAAAAAGAAGTTTCGCTTGCAGGACTTGAGATGTGGAAAGAATAAAATCTGGAGCAAAACACGCGATTTTGGCTTAGCATTATACGGTAGGCCTAAGGCTGCGAACAGCCTTGGCCCACGATAAAGAATGTCAGGAAATCAATGAGTCTGCAGCTTTCTTCAAAGCCTCCGCTGCATCATCATCCGGTGCTTCATTTGCGATGACGGGATCGGAGGCAAGAGAGACTCCGTCGGCAATGCACCTTTCCTCCCAGTTCCTCATCCATTCGCCATCACCCCATCCGTATGAACCGAAAAGTATGATTCTCTTTCCTGAGAGACTTCCCTCGATTGATGAAAACATAGGTTCGAACACATCCTCTTCCAGGACTTCAGAGCCCATTGCGGGGCAGCCGAATGCGAAGGCATCATATTCTGCGATATCCTTCGGCCCGAATGTGGCTGGATCAATGATATCCACTTCAGCCTTTCCTGATAATTCATCTTCAATGACTTTTGCCATTGCCTCTGTATTGCCTGTCCCCGAATAGTAAACAAGTGCAATCTTCATTTTTCCTCCTTAGGCTGTTACGCATAGCCGTGTTATATCTGTTCCGCTAAGGAAACACTCCAGATATTTCCTGCGGCATTTTGCCCATTTCTGTAGAGTTTTTTCCGCATTCTCTTTATTGAAGTAAACCTTCCAGAGACCAGAATAAAGAGCGCCGTGACCGTTGTTCTCTATGAATCCCTTAACATCCTCCGCGGGATAGCCAAGGAAAAGGCCGACCTCGTGAGGACATGGAGTAGACAGGAATCTCTTTCTCAGGAATTCAAGTCTTTCATCAAGAGATTCCGGATATTCGAAATAAGAGAGGATTTCCTCCGCACCAGGAGTGGACAGGACTTGATCCAGCATATCCCTGCGGTATACAAGGAGAAGCCTTTGGCTTTTGCTGTTGCTCAGCCTGAAGAATGACAAGCCGCGGTTTTCCAGTTTTCTCAGGCATTCATTTCCGTCAGCTGCATTATTCACGGAGAAGAGCGATGCCGGCTTCAAATTTGCCAATGTCGGGGAAGCATGCATCACGAGAAGCTCTTCAAAGCACATAATTCTATCCTCCTTTAGTTAGCCAAGGCTAACCGTTTGATTTCAAGAATTGGATACTCGGGACAGGAAGAGAGAAGGAGTGAAAGCTTCCTGTTCCGGATATCCAGGAAAGACTATAGCACATTTAGTTAGCATTTGCTAACCATATTTTTGAAAATAATTCCTATCCCTTTCGCTAACAGTGCAAAACAGCAATGATTCGTAATGAAAAAAGGAATTGATTTTGATCTAATCGTTTGATAAAGCGCATCCTTGCGCGCATTTCAGGCTGGAATATCCAAAGGCAGCCCTGAATTACGCACTAGAAGACGGGAGAAAGCTGCAGAGCCATGCATGCAGCCCCGGTGATAGGAAGACCTGAAACCCGGATTATGAGAGCCGTATAGCCTGACTGGATATGGACCGGTGCGCTGGCTTCTGGGATGTTGCGCTCATCACTTGCAGAATGCCAGGGAGCAAATGGGCTGGAATACATCTATGATGATCATCGCATGCTGATAGCCGAGCATCCGATTGCCTCCCGCAAGTGGCAGAGGGTGACGGATCCGGAGCATCAGAGATACGACCTTGCGCTCTACGGAGGCTATTC
>CASFLH010000060.1 GCA_949295505.1 uncultured Spirochaetales bacterium
ATCACGATCGTGACAAAGAAGAACGGCAGGAAATACGCATATAGGGCTGTTGAGCACAGATGGAATCCGGAGAAGAAATCATGCGAGACGAAGCTTGAGTATTACGGCACCGTCGATGATGAAGGGAACATAATCCCCAAAAAGATGAAGCTGGTGAAGGCTGCGGTGACGGAGGGTGAATGCGGGGCTGACCTGCATCTCATATCAGCAAGCCGGATCGGGCTGACAAGGGCGATGTGGAGGATCTCGTCGGAGATCGGGCTCTCGGGATGCCTGAAGGAGACGTTTCCCCAGACATGGAAGACGGTTCTGTCCCTGGCGATGTATCACGCATCGACGGGAAGCAACGCGGCGTACCTGTTCCCCGAATGGCATGGGAGCCATGAGCTTCCGATCCATGACGATGATCTTTCCAGTCAGGACATCTCCCGCCTTTATTCCGGCATGGATGAGGCACGGCGGAAGGAGTTCCTGCTTGACTGGAGGAAGAAGGCCTCCACAGGGGGCGCATGCTTCCATGACATAACATCAATATCGTCATATTCGAAGGACAACGAACTCGTGGAATATGGCTATAACAGGGATGGGGAGGATCTTCCGCAGGTGAATCTGGGGATGATCGTTGACAGCGGGAACAGGCTTCCGATCTACTACAGGGTGCATGATGGCGCGATCCCCGATGTATCCACGCTGCAGTCGGTGCTGAGGGAGGGATACAGCTTCAACTACAGCAGGCTGACATTCGTGATGGACAAGGGATTCTTCTCCTCATCGAATGTCAGCGCCATGTATGGCCACGGCTACCATTTCATTCTGGCGATGACACTTGCATCATCGAAGACGAGGGATGCGATGGATGAGGCGCTCAGGAGCCAGATAAGGCATCCGAGGAACATAATCAGGACGGACAGCGGCCAGCTTCTATATGCGATGGGAGTGAAGAGCCACTGGGATGCGGAGGGCCTGCACAGGGAGTGCATGATACATGTCTATGCGCAGTCCGTGGCTGACATAAGCCTCCGCACCTCCAGCCTGGACATAAGGCTTGCCGAATGCTATGAGGAGCTCAATGCCGGGAAGTTCCTCAATTCCCATGCCGCTCTCTATGCGAGGTACTTCACCGAGGTGGAGCAGCCGGATGGCAGCAGGCGGTATGAATACAATGATGAGCACATTGCCGGCCGAGAGACGAAGTATGCGGGGCTCTTCGCCATCGTCACGGACCGGATGGAACTCTCCGGCACGGATGTGATGAACATATACAGGGACAAGGATAGGGTCGAGAAGATATTCAATGACATAAAGAACGTGCAGGACTGCAGGAGGCTCTCGGTGCATACGAGGCAGGCAATGGATGGGCGCGTGTTCGTCGTCTTCATCGCCTCGATACTGATGGCGGAGATAAGGCAGAGGCTTAGGGACTGCAAGGACAGGGATGAGATGACGATGGATCTGGTGAGGAAAACCCTTGATAAGATTTCGGTCTCCTATGTGAAGAGAGATGGCAAGCGCAAGCATGTGCAGCTGTATTCCTCTCTCACGGGCAAGCAGACGCTGCTGCTGTCCTCATTGCTGAAGGTCAGGCCCTCAGAGGTGGAGAAGACTTTGAAGGAAATCCTAGTTTAGAAATGGGAATTCAAGATAGAAACAAAGAAAATTCTTCTCGGAATCGAGGGAAAAAACAGGAGCTAACAATTGCCGGCTCCTTCATGCTTCAGTCTTCCCTGATTGGTATCACAATCTCCTCAAGGACATCTATCAGCGCCTGGTAATCACCATCAAGAGCAGCGACATTGGCCTCAAGGAAATGGTCAGGATCTGCACTGCCCCATCCTATCACATAGCCTGCCTTCAGCGAGAGAGCATTAAAGAAGAAGCGTGTCGTACGTCCATTGCCATCTACGAAAGGATGGAGAGCTTCCACTTCTCCCATGTAATAAGCGAGTTCATTAACGAAATCATCAAGATCATCTATACCTCTCAGATATTTTGAATCACGCAGATTACCGAACAGTCTCTCTGCGGACTGTTCTATATATTCAGGCTGGCAGTATTCCCTGTGCTTCTTCGAGGATGATGTCCTTATCATTCCACTCGAAGGATAGAGGTCTCCGAAAAGATGAGAATGTATAGCTTTAAGCTGATCGAATGAGAAAGGCATGTCCAGATGCTCTTTCAGAAGCTCTTCAGTCCTTATATATGAGATTATCTTTTCGATACGGCGTAGCGTCGGCTTATCC
>CASFLH010000061.1 GCA_949295505.1 uncultured Spirochaetales bacterium
GGTATAGTCTCTGCACGCCAGCGCTCTTATCTTGCGAAACTCCTGGATTGCCCTGAGAAAGAAGCAGTGGATAAGCTTTTCAGCATCGAGATTTCATAGTTATTAAAATAGAATTCAGGTTCAGTCGTTCTCCGCTAAGGGATACCCTTACGACAATTCCGTCTGCGAGAGCTTCTTCAAGTATCTGAAGATGGAAGAGACAGACAGGAAGCATTACAGGACAAGGGAGGAACTCAGGCTTGATCTCTTCTCTTATATCGATGGCTACTGCAACTCAAAGAGGATTCATTCCTCTATTGGCTACAAGACACCAAATAAGATTGAAAAGGAATTCTTGATGATTAACTGCTAATCTTTTCTTTTTATTGTCTACAATATTACTGTGGTCCACATGCAGGAACTAAAACAGTGAATCATATCAGCCCATGCTCAATGCAGTAGGAATAGATGCCATCCTCTGCTGCAGTACCGCAGACATCATCTGCCACCGCGATGAGATCTGAAGAGGCATTCCCCATTGCAACACCTGTACCGACAGCCTGCAGCATCCCGATATCATTACCGCCATCGCCGAAAGCAATCGCTTCAGAGGCATCGAACCCGAAATATTCGAGCATTCTGGTGATTGAAGCCCCCTTGCCTCCATCTGCCGGAATGATATCCACTGCCCTATCCCACCATGCAGCGATTCTCGCATGACGCACGCCCTCCATGACAGTCTGATACTCCCGCGGATAGCATCCCATCATAATCTGGAAAACCTTCTCTTCGGAGATGATGGCATCGAAATCCTCTGCGATGATTATCCCTGAACCTGAGATACCATAATATGCCTTCAGATCATCATCCATGCCATTGGCTATGAACCTGTCTCTGGTAGCAATTGATACAGGCCTTCCGATTCCTGCCGCATTTCTCACGATCCTCTTTATATCATCTGTAAAAAGAGGATTGCTCAGAATTTCCGTATCCCCTGAATAGCACAACGATCCATTGAATGTCAGATATGCATCGAAGCCTGTCAGGGCAAAAGAAGGCAGCGACAGCGGGGCACGGCCAGTCGCAATGCAGAGGATGATACCGTTTTCCTTCAGCCGCAGCAGAGTCTCTTTCATCTTAAGAGATGGTTCCCTGGAACCAAAGTCAAGCAGCGTACCATCTATATCAAAAAAAGCTATCCGTATCTTGCCCATAATTTCCTCCACGATGCAATTCCATGTGTTCAAAACATATAAGGCTGTAGGAACAACGAAGCGTATCAATGCAGTTTTTTCCTTTGATGTTCAGAAATCGCATGATAAAATATACGATAATCTCATATAACAGAAAAGGAGGTAGCTGAAAAAGTGGGAATTTTCAGCAAGCTGTTCAAAGACAATACCGACATGCTCGCCTCTCCGGCAGCAGGAAGAACAATAGATATATCCGAAGTAGCCGATCCGACATTCGCTGAAGGCATCCTGGGACAGGGCATCGCAATCATCCCATCAGATGATACGGTATACAGCCCTTGTGATGGAACAATCGATCTGATGTTCGATACAGGGCATGCAGTCAATCTCATCTCCGATAAAGGTACAGAGATACTCATCCATATCGGGCTCGAGACAGTATCACTCAAAGGCAAGCACTTCAGGACCTTCATGAATACTGGGGACAAAGTGAAGAAAGGCGACAAACTCATAGAATTCGACAGACAGGCAATAGCAGATGAAGGATTCAATACAGTCATACCTATAGTGATTTGCAATAGCGATGCCTATGATGACATCAGGCCAGAGATAGGCAGGGATGTCATGCCTGGGGATCTCATCATCACCCTGAAGGAGCCGAAGACGAAATGATTGCAGGAAGAGGCAGGCCTGTATACGAAGGCGTCGCAATCGGACGCATCTATGTACATACGAAGAATCAGGCTATGGCCGAAAGGAAATGCTCGGACATAGAGAAGGAACTCAGACGCTTCCAGGAAGCGAAGGAGAAGGCAGCGGAGGAGCTTTCCATCCTGTACGAGAAGATAGCATCGGAAATCGGAGAGGAACAGGCTGCCATCATCGAGGTCCAGTCGCTTCTCCTGAATGATCTGGACTACACTGAAGGCATAGAGGCCATGATAAAGTCAGGCAACGATGCGGCTTTCTCCGTACACGAGATAGGCGCCGCTCAGGCAAGTACGTTCGCTGCTCTTGATGATGAATATATGAAGGCCCGCGCAGCAGATATACGCGATATATCCGACCGTCTTGTGCGCATACTCACAGGTGCGGAACAAGGATTCCGCATGGATGAGCCTGGTATAATCGTCGCAGAGGATCTTACACCCAGCGAAACGGTAGCGCTCGACAAGGATAGAATACTTGCGTTCGTGACGCGACAGGGTTCATCCAATTCCCACACCGCAATACTCGCCAGGGTAATGAATATACCGTCCCTTGTTCTCACCGATATCGATATAGATCCGTCGCTGAACGGGCACACGATGATTGTCGATGGCTTTGCCGGCACATACTTCATCGATCCGGATGAGAAAACCATGTCCGAGATGGTTGCAAAGAAGAAGAGCGCAGGCGAATACAAGGCAGGGCTCGAGGAATACAGAGGACGAGAGAGCATCTCAGCGTCAGGACGCAAGGTGAAGCTCTTCGCGAATATCGGGAGCCCATCGGATATAAAGTATGTCATAGACGGGGATGCTGAAGGCATCGGGCTTCTTAGAAGTGAGTTTCTCTACCTAGGACGCGATACCTTCCCCACCGAGGATGAGCTTTTCGAGGCATATCGTTCGGTACTTGAAGCGATGAGCGGGAAAAAGGTTGTCATACGTACCCTTGATATCGGAGCAGATAAGAAGGTCGGCTATTTCGGCCTTGCTCCGGAGGAGAATCCTGCACTCGGATACAGGGGAATCAGGATCTGCCTTACACAGAAGGACATCTTCCGCACGCAGCTCAGAGCCATCTACAGGGCAAGCGCATACGGCAATGCCTCGATTATGTTCCCTATGATCATATCCGTGAAGGAAGTCAGGGAAATCAAGGCATTCTGCAGCGAAGTCGAGAAGGAACTGCACGATGAAGGAACAACGACAGGCCGTGTGGAGCTAGGGATAATGATAGAGACACCGGCTGCGGCGCTGATCAGCGATATGCTTGCCTCTGAGGTGGATTTCTTCAGCGTAGGAACCAATGACCTTACGCAGTATACACTTGCGATAGACAGGCAGAATGAGAAGCTTGATGCATTCTATGATGCCCACCATCCTGCGATAATGCGCTTTCTGGAGATGATTGCGGCAAATGCGCACAAGGCTGGTATCTGGGCGGGAATATGCGGAGAGCTGGCAGGCGATCTGTCGCTTACGGATGAATTCCTCAGGATGGGATACGACGAGCTTTCGGTTGCCCCGTCTAGGATTCTGGAACTCAGGAAGAACGTAATCAGCAGCGAGGTTTGATATGAAGACATTCGATTACACAGTAAAAGATGAACTGGGAATCCATGCACGTCCAGCAGGATTGCTCGTAAAGAAGATCACAGGCGTCAGAAGCAATGTGACCATCGCAGTGAAGGCAAAGGGCACGAGCGCCGATGCCAAGCGTCTGATGGCTGTAATGAAGATGGCCGTGAAGCAAGGAGACGTTGTCACGGTGACAATCGACGGCGAGGATGAGGATACCGTCGCCCCGCAGATCGAGCAGTTCTTCAAGGACAATTTCTAATCGGTTAAAACGAAGCTCGGAAAGCTTCGAAAAACATTCAGGAGGTCATCCTATGATGAAATTTCTTCAGAGACTGGGCAAGTCTCTCATGCTACCTGTAGCATGTCTTCCCGTTGCAGGAATCCTGGTAGGTATAGGATACTGGATCGACCCAAGCGGGTGGGGTGCTGGCAGCAATATCATCTCCAACATCCTCTATTCCGCAGGCAGCTCAATCATCGACAACATGTCGGTGCTCTTTGCAATCGGTGTCGCAGTTGGAATGTCGAGGGACCAGGAGGGTACTGCAGGACTAGCAGGTATCGTGAGCTGGTTCGTATTCCAGACTCTGCTCGGAAAGGTTGCACCTACCATCGTCGGAGGAATCTCCTGGCTTGATGTCGCAGCTTTCGCAAAGGTCAACAACCAGTTCATCGGTATCCTTTCCGGTGTCATCGGTGCCGTCTGCTATAACAAGTTCTGCAAGACAGAGCTTCCGGAATTCCTTGGGTTCTTCTCAGGCCGACGTTCAGTCGCTATCATGACAGCGTTCATCACGCTTATCATCTCCCTTCCGATGATGTTCCTCTGGCCGTTCATCTATACGATCCTCGTATCGTTCGGAGAGATGATGATCAACATCGGTCCTATCGGAGCTGGTATCTATGCATTCTTCAACAGACTTCTCATACCTGTTGGCCTGCACCATGCTCTCAATAGCGTATTCTGGTTCGACGTTGCTGGCATCAATGATATCGCAAGATTCTGGGGAGCTCCGTCAGATGTCCTCTGGAACGGTTCATTCCAGATTACAGGCATCTATCAGACGGGATTCTTCCCTGTCATGATGTTCGGTCTTCCTGCAGGTGCGCTTGCGATGTACTTCACAGCTAAATCGAAGAACAAGAAGGCTGTTGCAGGTATCCTCCTCGCAGCAGCGCTCTCCTCATTCTTCACGGGCGTCACGGAACCGTTCGAGTTCTCATTTATGTTCCTCGCTCCGGGCCTCTACCTCGTGCATGCCATCCTTACTGCTATCTCGGTTGCTGTATGCGCAATGCTTCCTGTAAGAGCTGGATTCAACTTCTCTGCAGGCTTCGTAGACTGGTTCCTCTCATTCAACGCACCGAATGCTGTGAATCCGTGGCTGATCATACCAATCGGACTTGTGGTCGCAGCAATCTACTTCGTGGTCTTCTACTTCGTAATCAAGAAGTTCGATCTCAAGACTCCGGGAAGGGAGGATGATCAGGAAGCTGAGCTCACAGTAGATCTCGCCAACAACGATTATTCAGCAGTCGCTGCAATCATCCTTGAAGGCGTCGGAGGAGCCTCGAATATCGCTACTGTCGACAACTGCATCACTCGTCTCCGCCTCGAAGTCAAGGACAGACTCCTTGTCGATGAGAAGAAAATCAAGAGTGCTGGCGTCAAAGGCGTTCTGCGTCCGGCCAAGAACTCAGTTCAGGTAATCATCGGACCGAAGGTGCAATTCGTGGCAGACGAGTTCAAGAAACTCTGCAAATAAATCTGAGCCCGTTGTCCCTCTTTGAAAAAAACATCGTCCCTCCTGCTGAAAATAGCGGGAGGGTTCTTCTTGTCAGCTCCTTACCTACCAGCCTTCCAGAGAGGCTATTCCGCTCCACGCTTCGGACCGTATCGATGCAGGCAGACTGGAAAGGTTCATCATGGCTGAGGAGAACACAGCCATCGAGACTGTAAGTGAAAGGCAGCAGTCTGCTACCTCAGCTGCAGATTATTTTCCTTCTTTTGACTAGCTAAGAGAGAATGTCCATAAAAAAATGAATTACACTCTCATACAAGTCATTGTATCCTGAATTCTATTTCTACTAACTATGAAGGATACTCAACAAAAGTATAACTTCTTTAGTACAAAAGAAATTTTCTATATTTGGCTTGA
>CASFLH010000062.1 GCA_949295505.1 uncultured Spirochaetales bacterium
CGCTCCGCTTCCATTGATATTGTCTTATAATACTCCAGTGCCCGGAGGAGGGACTCACGGCTCTGTCCGAGCGTACCTTTGAATGACGAGGCTTTCCTGAATGACTTCTCCAGTTTCCTCATGTCCCTGTCCCATGTGCTGCCATCCTTCGCAAGCAGTGACAGATCCCATGTGTCCTCCGCCCTCTGATCTTTCCTGTTCATCGCATATCCTCCTTTTCAATCAGCATCTTCATCATTCTCGCGGCTTTTCCCCTGTGGGAGTAGAGATCCTTGTCTCCCTCCGGAAGCTCTGCCGCGATCATGCCTGCTTCATCGATGAAGAAAACGGGATCGTAACCGAATCCATTGACGCCCGAAGGCTTTTCGGCGATTCTGCCCTCGCATGTCTCCTGTATGATGTATTTTCTCTCATCCGAGAGAATAAGGCATAGTGCTGTCACGAATACCGCGCTTCTGTCCTCTTTCCCTTCCATGTTCTTCAGAAGAAGCATGTATTTTTCCTCTGCGGAAAGCGGCCGTCCTGCTTTTTCCTCCCCGTATCGGGCTGTGTGCACCCCTGGCTTTCCTCCCAGGGCTTTCACCATCAGGCCTGAATCATCTGCTATGACAGGCTGATGGACAATGCTGTAGAGCGCTTCCGCCTTGATGATGGCGTTCTCTATGAAGTTGCTGCCGCTCTCCTCTGGATCGAACGCTATTCCTTCCTCTTTGGGCAATACGAGCGTATAACCTCCCAGAAGGCGTGACATCTCTTTCTTCTTGTGGTCATTGCCGGATGCAAAATAAAGCTTCATGCAGAGAATATAATCGCTTAGGGGATTAAGGAACAGAGGAAATGCGCTCAAGTGCGCTGCGCATCACGCTGATATCGTGCGAGACACATGAACGGGAGATCCCAAGCAGATCCCCGATTGCCTTGTGCGTCAGGCCGCAATGCGCTCTCGCGATATCCTTCCTCCGCTGCATGTATATCCGTGACAGTTTCCTGTATTTTTCCTCAAGCTCATTCCGTTTGTCCGGGCTGCTTTCAACATTGATTGCCCGGCTGAGTCTCACAAGCACTATCCAATGCCTGCCGGCTGTCATCTCCAGTGATTCTATCATCGCACCGTTCCTGCTTTGCAGGGCCTCGTGCCTCAGCGTATAGAAGCGTGAGGCTGTATCGATATCGATGCGGAGCAGTCTTGAGACGCCTGCGATGAATCCCGGTGTCTCCGTCTCCGGGAGTGAGAGGAGGAAGGAGATGAACTGCCGTCGTTTTATAGGGCGCTGCAGAAGCTGTGTCAGCTCTTTCTCCTTGTCATTCATGACGAGCATCGAAGGGTTATGGTTCCTGATTATGTGCCTTGACAGCTCTGGAAGATCCATGGATGAGACATCCGCATGCTTCGCATAATAGGGGATGCATGGTTCCGAGATGTGGGGTTCATGTATTGTCATATCGGAGAAGAGAATGCCTGTGTCCAGGTTCTTCTCCTTCGCTTTCTTTCTCATGAAGCGCATAACGCGGTAGCGGCATATCTGCGTGAGATATGAATTGTACGTCAGCCCGGAGATCCTGAATGATCTGATTATCCAGCTGAGATCCTTCTGTATATCGAGAAAGAATTCCCCCGCATCCTCCCTTGGAAGATACAGGTTCCGCATCGGGATGAGATAGAGAAGCACTGATGTGCGTTCCCTTATCCTGTTCTCCATTGCCGCATAACCGGCTGGGTCCTCTTCTGCTTTCATAGCATTGAACCGCAGTACCACGGCTGAAAAAGCCTGGTCCTCCGAAACCGAGAAATAATGATTTTTCATTCCAGCCTCCTTTTCTGGAGATCTGCACGGACCATGCCAGAAGGGAAATACGGGTGGGGATTTAATTCAAATTTATGTTCTGCAATGAGTTATTATTCAGACAGCTGTAACGTTTCACTTTGTTATCGCTTTCCGTATCAGGTCAATAAGCATAGCCTTGGCCTCATCTGGGGCATATCCTGTGATAGTAGCCCCAGCGGCTTTGCTGTGTCCCCCTCCACCCAGAGAGGAGGCGATGGCTCCGACATCGAGGCCTGACCTGTTCTTGGAGCGGAAGCCTATTTCCAGCGCGTCTCCCTTGTCCTTGATGAGGATGACCGCCATTACGTTCTCGCATTCCAGAAGTGAGGCATAGACACCATCGCTCAGCCTTGAGCTCTGCATGGTCTCCGGCTGATAGCATATGAGGAGCCTGCCCTCAAGCACTGATTCAGCATTTGCGATGATGGTCGCAGTGTCCTTTATGTCCTGCAGTTTCCTGCCATCATGCATTTCGTCATATACCTCATAGGGGGACACTCCTTTCTCCGTGAAAAGCGCGACTCGTCTGAGGCATTCCGGAGCGGCTTCTGCGGAGAGGAAATGAAAGAATCCCGTGTCAGTCGCAAAGCCGCGATAGAGATATGAGGCGAGCGTTGAATCAAGATCCACCCCAAGATATTCCCTGATCACATCCACAAGCATTGTCGTGGAAGGAGAGGCGGGGACTATGTAGCTCATTCCGGCCTCAGTGAAAGGCGTGCCGGATGAGTGATGATCGATCACAATGCGCGGCAGGTGGCTGATGGCTGAGAACGGTTCGCCCGGTCTGTCGAGGGTTGAGCAGTCGAGGATGATCACAAGCGGGGTGCGGCTGATATAAGACTCATCGGCTTCCTTGCTGAAGAGCGGTTCCAGATATTTTATATCATCGCGCAGGAAAGGACCTTCATTCATCAGGAGCACGTTCTTGCCAAGGCTTCTCAGAATATGCTCCATGGCGAGGGAAGAATAAAGCGCATCGCCATCTGGATTGCGGTGAGCAATCACAATGGTGTCCGATGCGCTCCTAATTGCTTCCAGAAGACGTGCGTCACATGGCGGGAATATACTTGCCATCGTTTCTGATTATCCTCGGTTCCGTGCGCTTCTCGACGTTTTCCCTGTCGACAATGACTTCCTGCACACCTGTCATAGATGGGATCTCATAGCTGATTCCAAGCATGAGGTTCTCAACGATTGACCTGAGTCCTCTGGCTCCTGTTTTCTCCTTGTACGCCTTCTCTGCGATTGCATTGATAGCGTCATCGGTGAATGTGAGCTTGATGCCGTCAAGAGAGAATGATGTCTCATACTGCCTGAGAATGGAATTCTTCGGCTCCGTGATGATTCTGCGGAGATCGGACTCTGTGAGGTTGTTGAGCGTGACATGCACGGGAAGCCTTCCGATGAACTCCGGTATGAGACCGAATTTGATGAGATCATCTGGATGCAGTTCCTGATAAAGCGATTCAAGATTCTTCTCCTCGCTTTTGACGACCTCAGCGCCAAAGCCCATTGCGGAGACTGCGACTCTCTTCTCGATGATCTTGTCGAGTCCGACGAATGCGCCACCGCATATGAAGAGAATGTTTGAGGTGTCGATCTTGAGCATCTCCTGATTCGGATGTTTTCTTCCTCCCTGAGGAGGGACAGAAGCGACCGTTCCCTCTATGATCTTGAGCAGTGCCTGCTGGACGCCTTCACCTGAGACATCGCGCGTTATTGAGACGTTCTCTCCTTTCTTTGAGATCTTGTCGATCTCATCGATGAAGATGATTCCATGCTCGGCTTTGCTGATATCAAAGTCAGCAGCCTCGATGAGCTTGAGGAGTATGTTCTCAACGTCCTCTCCGACGTAACCGGCTTCTGTAAGCGTTGTCGCGTCAGCAATGGCAAACGGAACATCGAGCTTTTTCGCAAGCGTGCGGGCCAGAAGTGTCTTTCCTGTTCCTGTAGGACCAATCATCAGGATGTTTGATTTGTCGATTTCCACACCTGACTTTTCGATCTCATGTGCGTATTTGACTCTTTTGTAATGGTTGTATACGGCAACCGACAGGACGCGTTTTGCATTGTCCTGCCCGATCACATACTGGTCCAGATACTCCTTAAGTTCCTCTGGAGTGGGGATTTCCCTGATCTCATCGCTCTCTTCAGGCGTTCCCGATGATCCTTTTCGGAGAATATCACTGCAGGTTCTCACGCATTCCTCGCAGATCGCGACACCCGGACCGGAAACATATCTTACGGTTCCATCGAAAGGACGACCGCAGAAAGAGCAGTATTTTGCGTTTCTTGCCATATTATCTTCTGATTACCTTATCAACGATTCCGTACTGCAAAGCCGCGTCGGCATCCATGTAACAGTCCCGGAGAATATCCTTCTTGATTTCATCCGCTGTCTTTCCCGTATGCGCGGATAAAAGGCGAGTGGTGACCTCATAGATCCTCTGGAGCTCTTTCGATGTAACCACGATATCCGAAGCCTGTCCCTCTGCTCCGCCGGATGGCTGATGAATCATGACTCTTGCATTTGGCAGGATGGATCTTTTCCCGTTCTCGCCAGCTGCCAGCAGAATCGCTGCCATTGAGCATGCCTGACCGATGCAGATTGTCTGCACAGGGCATCTGACATACTGCATGGTGTCATATATGGCAAGACCTGCAGTAACGCTGCCACCAGGGCTGTTGATGTAGAGGTTGATTTCCTTTTCCGGATTCTCGCTTTCCAGGAAAATGAGCTGTGCCACTACAAGATCTGCAGTGGCATCCGTAATCTCTCCGTCAACGAAGATTATTCTGTCCTTCAGAAGACGGGAGAAGATATCATACTGTCTTTCGCCTGTTCCCGACTGTTCTACGACATAGGGAACAAGCGTATTCATTCGTTCTTTCAATCTGTTCCTCTCAGAGACCCATGAACTCGCTGTAGTTCTTCTTCTCTCCTGCCTTGAATGTGTTCTTCTCAAGAAGGAAGGGGAGAACCTTCGCAAACTGCATCTCGTCCTTGATCATTTCCTTGTAGGAGTCCTTCTCTGTGTCAGGCACGTTCTTGAGCTGCTTCTCGCACTCGGCGTTGAGCTCTTCCTCGCTGACCTCGAAGTTCTCTGTATCGCGGATCTTGTCCATTATGAGCTGGTTCTTGATCGTATGCGTGGCATCCTCTCTCCATTCGCTCTGGATTGCTTCCTTTGTCGATCCCTGCATCTGCATGAACTTCTCAAGCTGCTCCTCTGTCACACCCATCTGGCGCACGAAGTTTCTCCAGCGGCTGTCAAGCTCTGCCTTGATCATTGACTCCGGAATCGGGAAGTCCGCCTCAGAAGAGATCTTGCTGATGATGGCGTTCTCCTTCTCATGGCTGATGGCGTCATCTGCGTTCTTCTGGAACTTCTCCTTAATGCCGTTCCTGAGATCTGCGACTGTCTTGTACTCTTCCTTGATGTCCTGTGCGAAATCATCATCGACAGCAGGAAGCTCGCGGAGCTTGAGCGTGTCAAGCTTTACACGGAGGGTGATTGTCTTTCCGGCATAGCCCGGCACGTTATCTTCCTCTGTATATGACTTTGTCACGGTCTTCTCATCTCCGGCTTTCATGCCAGCAATATCCTTGTCGAGCTTGTAGAAGTTGTAGCCTGAGCCAAGGGTGAATGTGAATCCATCCCTCTTTGTGGAAGCGATTTCGTTTCCTTCAGCATCGAGCTCTACATAGTCGATGGTGACGACATCTCCGTCCGCTGCCTCTCCGTCCTTTGTGCGGACAATAGCATTCTGCTCGCGGTATCTCTCGATTTCCTTGTCGATATCAGATTCTGTGATCTCCACTGATGGAACCTCGACCTCAAGGCCTGTATATGGTGGCAGATCAAAGCGCGGCATCACGTCGTATACGACAGTGAATGTCAGATCCGAATCCTTCTTGAAGGGGAGGAGCTTCTCCTCATCCTGCAGGACGGGAGTCGAGAAGACAAGCGGCATATCCTTCTTATCAAGAGAGGCATAAGCTTCCTTGAGAGCCTCCTCCATGGTATCGAAAGTGCTTTCCTCGCGGATCTGGTCACCGAATTTCCTTTCAATGACAGATGCAGGAACATGTCCCTTCCTGAAACCCGGGATTGTCAGTTCCTTTGCATACTTCTGGATCCTCTTGGCGTATGCCTCCTCGATTGAGGCTGCATCCAATGTCAGCGTAAGCGCTGCCTGGGAGTTTTCAAGCTCCTTAACGCTCTTCTCGGTAATCATTAGTACCCATCCTTATATTTCTTCAATTCAAATGCATATACTGCAACTTATGTAATATAACCATTTTGCCTTGTTAAGTCACTACCCGGTTTTTCCCTGCATGCAAGGGTCACATTCCCCTCAAATGACAAAGTAAGTGCATCACTGAAGATTGCAGGGAGTGCAGTAACTATGACAAACAGGTGAATATGGACCGTTGCAGTATCTCTGGCAACAGCTGTTACAATCGAATCAGCCCATGGTCAGCGAATAAAAGGAG
>CASFLH010000063.1 GCA_949295505.1 uncultured Spirochaetales bacterium
ACGGTCCGCGAGTACAAGCGCAGATTCGCTCAGGGAGACAATACCTGGGCGGAGAGGGGAGCGAGAAGCGCTTCCCTGATGAATTAGGCTGAAGTGACGATAACAGTATTCGTCTCTTCCTTAGATTATCTGTTGGGTGTGTCGTGAGGCACACCCTTCGTATTCAAATGGGTTGCTGATTGTTTTTCAGGAATTATTAACAGAAGAAGACACACCGATGGCATAATGTAATGGCGGTTTTGAAGCTATCGTAATGTGTTATTTTGATGAATTTCGTGATTAATCCATCAGATTTTCTTCCATTGTCTGAAATTGGGTATAAAATAAATTAACAACCGTCAATGCAGGGAGATTGCTTTCCACCCCATTTTTCAGTTTTCTCCCTGTTTCTGACGGTACTGTTCAGATTGCATCTTCGCCCACGAGATATCTGTATAGATGTTAGCTGTCACTTCGAGTATGCGGCTGAGGGGAAGACCTACAACGGTTGTCCAGTCGCCTTCGATTCTGTCGACAAGAGTGTATCCTGTTTTCTGTAATCTGTAGGCACCTGCAGCCCCTTGCCATTCTCCTGTGGAAAGGTATGATTCTATCTCTTTGTCTGTCAGCTTTCTGAAGAAGACGGAAGCCGAGTCCGTGACCATTATTTTCCCTTTTCCGGGTATGTATAAACCTGATGCGGATATCACAACCTGTTCAATACCCGAAAGCTCGGAAAGCATTTTCCCCGCGTCTTCCCTGTCTCTTGGTTTCCCGAGAAGGTGACCATTCACAAGAACTAGCGTATCAGCCGCGATAGCGGGTATTGCGGGAGTGAAAGCTTTTGACGAGATGTAGGCATCGATTTTCCTTGATGCGATACCCGTGACAATCTCCTCCGGTGTCATTCCAATCTTCGTCTCATCGGCATTGGGTGTGAAGACCGTGACACTGCATCCGCCTTTTTCCAGAAGAAGTTTCCTGTTAGGAGAGGATGAGGCGAGGATTACAGAAGGAACGGCTTTGCCGAATTCAAGCTGAAGTGAATCAGGTTCTTCTATTCTCTGCATTTCTCTGCCTCCTCGCTCGCTGCGAGCCATTCGTTCTCCTTCTCCGCAATCTCTCTTTCAAGCTCTTCCTTTGCCTTCATGAGCTTCGTGATTTTTGCTGCATCGGAGTAGTTCTCCGGAAGCGCTATGTCATTATTCACTTTATCGAGCTTGCCATTAAGCTCATCAAGCTCAGCAAGGAGTTTCTCCGCTGTGCGCTCAAGGCTTTTGAGCCTGTTGCGGCGCTGGTTGGCTTCCTCCCTGGAAACGGCGGGACTGTTATCCTTCTTTTCGTCTTTGCTGGTCTTCCTATGGCTTTCCTCAGCAAGCTTCTTTTCCTTTTCAGCAAGCTTGTACTCGAAGTAGCTGTAATCCCCGTCAAAGAATTCAGGGCCTTCCTCAGAGAGATAGAGTATCCTTGTTGCGAGGCTCCTGATGAAGTGCCTGTCATGGCTGACGAAGATGACAGTGCCTCCATATGAAGCTATTGCTTTTTCCAGCATCTCCTTTGCGTTGATGTCCAGATGATTCGTGGGCTCATCAAGGAGAAGGAGGTTCGAGGGATGAAGAAGTATCTTCAGAAGCGCGAGCCTTGATTTCTCCCCACCTGATAGCACCGAGACCTTCTTGAATACATCGTCATCGGAGAAGAGAAATGCTCCCAGGAGATTGCGGATATCGGGGATATCCTTTGTATCGGCGAGGCTTTCCGCCTCCTCAAGTACAGTATTCTCCGGATTTAGCGTGTTCTCAGTGTCCTGCGCAAAGTAGGCTTTCCTGACACCCGCACCATCCCTGATGGTTCCGGTGTAATCGCTGTCAACAGAAGCAATCATGCGGAGCAGGGTGGACTTGCCTGCGCCGTTTCGCCCTGTAATTGCCAGCCTTTCGCCTTTTTTGACGAGAAATGAGAAATCAGAGTATATCTTCTGCTCTCCATATGCCTTGGAGAGATGATCGACGATGAGCACATCGTTGCCTGAGTGAGGAGCAGGCGGGAATGAGAATGAGAGCTTCCTGAGGTGTGCAGGAATCTCAATGATCTCCATCTTGTCCAGAGCCTTGATCCTCGACTGCACCTGACGGCTCTTGGTAGCCTTGTATCGGAAACGCTCTATGAAAGCTTCTGTTTTCTCGATTTCATCCTGCTGCTTTTTCCAGGCCTTCTCGATTTCCTTTATCTCTTCCTCTCTTCGCACGAGATAGGCGGAGTAATTGCCAGCATATCGCGTCAGGTGTCCGTTGAAGAGCTCATACACCTCGCTGACCATGTCATCAAGGAAACCCTGGTCATGCGAGACAACCATCAGACCGCCGTCAAAGGCCTTCAGATACTCCTCTAGCCATACCAGTGCCTCGATATCCAGATAGTTCGTAGGTTCGTCAAGAAAGAGGAAATCCGGGTCCTCCAGAAGAATCCGGGCAAGGGCAATCCTCATCTGATATCCTCCTGAGAACTCCCGTGCCGGGCGTGTCAGGTCTTCTTTGCGGAATCCCAGACCGAAAAGCACTGACTCGATCCTTGGCCGCCGCTCATAGTATCCGGACTGAGAGAGAATCTCATGGTATTCCGACAGCTTCTCTGCAGCCTGCAGAGCCTCGCGTCCGCCTCCTGATGTCCTCTCTTCAAGAAGCGTCATCTCGCCAAGGATATCATCAAAGCGCCTGTAGCCTTCCTCTGCTGTGTCATACACGTTTTTCTCAGGCAGCACGATGTCCGACTGCGGCAGATATGAGACCCTGGCGCCTCGTGTCATGGAAATATTTGCGCTGTCAGGTTTTATTGAGCCGGAGATGACCTTGAGGAGCGTGGACTTCCCGCTGCCGTTCGCACCAGCGAGAGCAGCTCTTGTACGTTCCCCCATCGTGAAGCCGACATCTTTCAGTATCTCACGTTCTCCGAAAGCAAGATTTATATCCTGTATCTGTAGTGTTCTCATCTCTCTCCGTGTGGCCGTACCTTGCCTCTGAAGCCGGTTCTGGCTATTATCGGAACATAGCAGGAATCCCCCTGTTCATCAAGGAGACGAAATTGATATGTCTAACTCTATCCGGTACTACTTTGGCGTCCTGTCTTGAGGAAATCAGGCAGAATAGAGAGTTCATTGATCTTGCCGAGCTTCGGCTTGACCTTCTTGTACCGGAAGAACAGAAGAAAGCCTCAGAGTTTCCTGCCATGGCAGGCGTCCCCGTGATCCTTACGCTCAGGCGCAAGGAGGATGGAGGGAAGTGCGAGCTCCCGGAGAAGGAGAGAAGGCAGCTTCTGCTTTCCGCTCTCGAAGGGGATTTCGCCTATGTTGACATCGAAGAGGACGTGAAGAAGAATGACGTGGAGGCCAAGGCCAGGGAGAAGGGTGTGAAGATCATCCGCTCCTTCCACGATTTCTCAGGCATCCCCGATGATATATACTCGCGCATTTACCGCCTTGCCGAACGCGGAGATATCGCAAAAGCCGCGGTGACCCCACATACGACACAGGATCTGCTGACGCTTTTCAGGATTTCCGAGGAGCTGAAGGATGTGCCGAAGATCATAATCGGCATGGGGGACTGGGGAATGCCCATCAGGATCCTCTACAGGAAAGCCGGATCGCTTCTGACATTCGCCTGCTCAGGAGAGGCTGTTGCTCCCGGACAGGTCAGCGCAAGGGATCTCAAGCTCCTTTACCGTGCTGACAAAGTCAATGATCGCACCGGCATCTATGGAATCATAGGTAACCCTGTGCTTCATTCATCATCCCCGCAGATCCATAATCCAGGATTCCATGCCATCAACTACAATGCCATCTATCTGCCGTTCCTTGTAGATAACGTGCGTATCTTCTTCGCTCTGGCAGAATACCTCAGGATGCGTGGATTCTCAGTTACCATTCCTTTCAAGGATGCCGTGCTGATGTATCTTGGCAATATCTCAAGGGAAGTCAAGCAGATCGGCGCTTGCAACACCGTTGTGAGAATGCCCGGGATGTGGAAGGGGCTCAACACTGATTATTATGGCTTCCTGCAGCCGATCATCCGTGATATTGATTCAGGCAAGGTCAGAAGTGCGCTCGTCATCGGAGCTGGAGGCGCTTCACAGGCAATTGTATGGGCCCTCAGGAACCGCGGGGTGAAGGTCACCATCCTCAACCGCACTGTCGGCAGGGCAGAGAAGCTGGCGAGAATCAATCTCTGCGAGTATGACACGCTTGATAACGCGCATAAATACGAAGGCAAGGTTGATCTTGTCGTCCAGACAACGAGTGTAGGTCTCTACCCTGATTTTGATATCAGCCCAGTTGATTTCCATTTCACAGGCAAGGAAATTGCCTATGACATCATCTACAAGCCGAAGATGACGAAATTCCTCCGCGACGCGGAGGCAGCAGGCTGTACGCTCCATTATGGGGAGGAGATGCTCCTTGAGCAGGGTAAGCTGCAGTTCGAGCTTTTCACTGGCTATCACTATCCGAAGGATGCAGCTCCAGGTCTCTGACAGAGAGCGGAAGCATCGCCACCTTCCAGATCTTCGCCGCATCGATTGTCTTTCCGAGAATTGTGATATGCTCATCGTCGGTTTTCATTGCCCGTCCGATGAGCACCGTGCCATCGGTGAATTCCGCATATAGCTTGCTTCCTTCCTCAGAAGCATGTATAAGCCTCATCTTCTCCTGATAGTAAAGGCCGTTGACCATTTCTATGCTGTCCAATTCCCCTCCGGAGGGGATAAAACCGGAAAGTATGAGGGCTCTCTCCATTGGCGTGGAGGCTGTAAGCAGCAGCCTGTCCCTCTCTTTGATATCAAAAGGTATTTCCCTATCGGGCGGGATGACAGCCCTGGAGAATGAAGGACAGGGAAGGGATGGTGTCTCTTTCCCATCCTTGATGAAGCCCGGGCCTTCTGTCGGTCCCATCATGTCAAAGCCCGCGTTCTCAAGCGCTCTTCTCCAGAGGGGTTCTGTGTCATTATCCATCAGGAACACAGTGTCGCTCAGTTTCTCGATGATGTGCATCTTCATTGTCGGCAAAGCATCGATTATCCTTGCGTTGCGTTCATCTGCAGCGAGTATCATGGCTCTCATCGGACGGAGGCCACGGTATGAGGAATACCAGAGATCCAGTCGCGGCAGCACAGTGTCGGGAATGGGAAACGATGAAACATTCCTTAGTTCAGCTATCACATCCCCGGGAGTGAATCCCAGAGAAAAAGCGGTCTTGAGCGATTCCCTTGTCAGTTTCCATTCATTTGTTCTGTCTGCAGTCACCGGTGTGGCGAACGCTTGTATTGATGGCGGGGTTCTTCCCGTGTAGGTGATGGAGTAATCCGATGACAGTGCAAGGCCTTCGGTGCTTCCATCTGTCATTGCCCTCCCTGTGATCCTTTCTCCTTCTTCTTCGATGACGCTGAAGAGAAGAAGCTCGTCAAGCGGAGCATCAAGCCCTGTCAGCTTCCTGATGAGCGCGACGCCGTATTCCTTTTCCGTGTCTGAGAGCAGGGACGATGCGCGTATCATCAGCGCAGTGCGCCTGAGCTTTTCCGGATTGGAAGCGCAATCCCTGTTGATTATCAGCGCGAGCCTTTCCTCCTCCCCAAGCGTCAGGAATGACCCTGCCATTTCCTTTCTTATGCGGAGTTCCGTGCCGTGCTCTATGATCACGCCAAGCTCAATGAGCCTTTCAATTGAGCTGATGGCGGCAGCAGCCACCCTTTCCCTGGGTATGGACGGAAAGAGTGATGTGAAGAAGTCTGATGAGATGGATTTGTGCCAGCGTCCTACTATGAGAGAACCTGTCGCCGCAGTCGCAAGCACAAAGGGGAAGAAAGCTTCCGGATAGAGCTGTTTCTCTGTCCTGTGACCGAAGAGGGGATAAAGTGAGACAGCTTTCATACCAAGCGGCGTTACCACCATCTTGCCGTCTGTTCTCTCTACAAGCCCCCTGTCAAGCAATGAGGCTGCCACGTCCCCTTCCAGTTCCATATCCGGTGCAAGAAGAAGAGCCGTGAGCCTCATTCCATCCTTCTCATCAATCGCGGCAGCAGCTCTTTCCGGGGCATTCCTGATGATTTCCCCGAAACCAAAAGGCAGTTTTATCTCATTCATGTGTGCCTGCCTTTTCTATTGAATAGCTATAACCCTGCTCCGAGAGGAATTTCTGCCTGTTCTGAGCGAAATCCTCCTCCTCTGTATATTCTGTGATGAGCGTGTAGAAGTGGCTGTCCCTGTTTTTCGGGCGCAGGATTCTTCCGAGGCGCTGTGCTTCTTCCTGTCTTGATCCGAATGTCCCTGATATCTGGATAGCGACAGAGGCATCCGGAAGATCAATCGCAGAATTTGCAACCTTGGATACTATGAGGACCTTTACCTCTCCCGTGCGGAAGAGTGTATAGAGCTCATCGCGTTTTTTTGTCGGGGTGGCACCTGTGATGATAGGATAGCCGAACTCCGTCCTGAACTGCTCAAGCTGATCAAGATATTGGCCGATGATGAGAATGGACTCCCCGCTGTGTCTCTCGATGATTTCCTTTGCAGCCTGGATTTTCAGAGGATTTTCTGCGGCGATTCTGTATTTTTCGCGTTTCTTGGCGATTGCATACTTAATCTCCATATCCTCAGGAAGGGGAAGCCTTATCTCATGGCAATAGGCCCTTGCGATGAATCCCTGTGCCTCCAGCTGTGACCATGGCGTGTCATAGCGCTTGGGACCAACAAGGGAAAACACCTCATCCTCCCTGCCGTCCTCCCTCACGAGTGTTGCTGTGAGGCCCAGTCGGTGTATCGCCTGCAGTTCGGCTGTGATGCGGAATACAGGCGCTGGCAGCATATGCACTTCGTCATAGATGATGAATCCCCATCCGCCGTCCCTGAAGAGGGAGAAGCGAGGATAATCAGAATCAGTATCGGGGCGCCACGTGACAATCTGATACGTGCATACCGTGACGTTCTTCATGTCCTTCTTCTCGCCGGAGTATTCGCCGATATCATCCTCGGTGAGATCCGTCTTATCCAAAAGCTCCCTGATCCATTGATGAACCGCCGTTACATTGGGGCAGAGAATGAGCGTGCGTGTGTTGAGCTTCGACATGGCGAGTATGCCAGCAATCGTCTTTCCTGAGCCGCAAGGAAGCACTATCGTGCCATATCCTGTGCCGTTGCTGCCGTCCTCGAGGAGGGCTTTGACTGCGTCGGTCTGGTATGGACGGGGCTGGAATGTATCGCGGAGCCTGATCTCAAGCGGCACACCGCTTTTAAGCGGTATCCTGTCATCTACCGGAAAACCCAGTTTTATCATCCGGGCCTTGAGAATGCCTCGGTTCATCCTCCTGACTCTGAATGAGGATTCAGATTCAGGTTCAAGAAGCGATAGGAGCTGCTGCTCTGCTTTGAGCTGGAGAGCGAATACCGGACGGCGTACAGTCAGCAGAAGATACTCCTCATCAAGCTCTGTGAGGATGAAATCTCCATATCGCTCTGCCTGATCGGTGATGAAGAACTCAATGCGTGAGTCTATGTCAAAGCGGGACCACCTATAAAGACGACTCAGTATCTCATCTGCCGTCAGCCCTGAAGAGATAGCATTCCACAGCGAGAGCTGCGAAATCTGATATGTATGGACGTGCTCAGGGCTTTTTATGAGATCTGAGAATGCTATGATGTCGCTTCTGCACTCATCAGCTGAAGGGGAGTGCACATCCAGAAGCATTGTCCTGTCGCTCTGTACTGTCAGTGGTTTATCTTCTGCCATATGCCCTCGCTGCGAGAAGGTGATCCGCGATCACAAGCGCTGCCATTGCCTCTATGACAGGAACCGCGCGCGGCAGTATCACGGGGTCATGGCGGCCATGGACTGACACGGTTGTGTTCTCTCCTGTGTCCGTTACTGAGAGCTGCTCGGATGAAATGGACGGAGTTGGTTTTACAGCCACGCGGAAGATTATATCGTTGCCGTTTGATATCCCACCCAGGATTCCTCCTGCATTGTTGGTGATGAAAACAGGCTTTCCGTTTTCCATCCGCATGGCGTCATTGTTCTCCGAGCCGCGCAGCCTGGCTGCTGCGAATCCCGCTCCGAACTCTATGCCCTTCACGGCGCCTATCGACATGATCGCATGTGAAAGCGTAGCGTCAAGCTTGTCAAAGACAGGTTCTCCCAGTCCTGGGATCATGCCAGTGATACGGCACTCTATGATTCCTCCGACACTGTCCCCAGCCCTCTTCGCATTCTCAACAGCCTGTATCATCTCATCCATGTTGTCGCAATCAGGCGCATAGAGCGGTCCTTTGAAGGGAGGATCCCATTCATAGTTGATGGCTTTGATTCCCGCTGTCTCAATCACGCCTGCATTGACGCTGATGCCCTCTCTGGCCAGCAGCAGTTTCGCGAGCGCTCCACCGAAGACGCGGCAGCAGGTTTCCCTTCCTGATGATCTGCCCCCTCCGCGGTAATCACGGATGCCGTATTTTGCATCATAGGTGAAATCCGCATGACCTGGCCTGTAAATATGCTCTATCGCGCTGTAATCCGAAGAGCGCTGAGTGTTATTGTATATGACGAAGCCGATAGCCGTTCCCGTGGAGACGCCATTGAAAACCCCAGATAGGATATGAACCTCGTCATCCTCAGCTCTCTTCGTGCCGAGTGCTGTGCTGCCTGGACGTCGCCTCATCATCTCGGAGCGGATGAAGTCCTCATCGACCGCGATACCGGCAGGGTAGCCGCTGATGACACCGCCCAGCGCCTCTCCATGGGATTCTCCGAAAGTTGTCAGTGTCAGGAACTTGCCGATTGAGTCAGACATAACCATTCTCCTTCAGGATACCAAGAAGCGTATCAGATGTCTCTGCCTTATCCCGGTATGGTCCGAGATCGACTGTGAGGTCAGCATAGGAGCTGTATATGGTATCACGCTCTGTATAGATTTTATGGAATGATGATTCGATGTCGTCAGGATCAAGAAAGGCTGGCACTCCATGCTTAAGTATCACGGGAAGCATCCCGCTCTCTTCCCTCTTGAGGTAGATGATGCGGCCAGTTTCCTTCATGAAGTCCATCAGTGGAGTGTTATCAGAGGCGCCACCTCCGAGGGAAAGAATGAACGAATCATGGTTTTCAGCGTATTCCCTGACAGCTTCCAGTTCCTTTTCCATGAAAGCCTTCTTTCCGTTGTTCCTGTAGAACTCCCGGACAGTGGGCTCTTCTATCCTGGAAAGTATGAGGTCATCGGCATCTGCGAAGGGCAGAGAAAGACGCTCCGCTGCCAGACGCGCCTGCGTCGTTTTGCCTGAGTGCTTGATACCTGTAAAATAGAGCTTCACCATAATAGGTCAAGTTTATCATCTGCAAGGGCTGATCATCAATCCTCTGGTCCCCTGTACTCAGGTATTGATGGAACAGAAGCTTTGTTCTCGAGGTATTTCTTCTTTGCGATTCTTGCCTTTTTCTTCTGCCTCAGCTCAACTTTCATCAGATACTCAGCCTCAGCACGGTTCTTGCGCGCTTCGCTCTCGAATCTGTTTTCAGTGATGTTCTTCTTCAGGGCGTAGTGAAAGACAACAATCATCATGTACCAGAGGAAGGCGAGGACGAACGGGGCGAAATTCCTGAAGGTGTATGCGAATTCCGTGATATCCTCCTCCCCGAGAAGAAGCAGTGTATCGAGGTTCTGGAAGAACAGCAGCAGTGAGATTATCGCAGGGAAAAGCCAGTACAGTCCCTGCCTGGAGAATATGAACCTCATTGATGCCAGCAGTGCCATGAATGAAAGCAGCAAAGCCGTTAATGGGATGATGTATACGAACACTCTTTCTTCCGCCTCTCTCGTATGTTAGCATGTTTTCATGAATCTAAACAGATACAGCGGCATGGAAGAGGCATTCCGCTCAAGAAAGAGAGCCCGTGAGGAAGATGGCAGGGGACCGTATTACCGCGATACCACTGCTATCATACATTCATCGCCGTTCAGGCGCCTCAAGCACAAGACACAGGTCTTCTTCGCGCCTTCCAATGATCATATCTGCACACGCATGGAACATGTCCTGCACGTAGCGTCCATTGCTTCCGCCATCTGCCGTCCTCTGGGACTCGATACGGAGATTGCCTGGGCAATAGGGATGGGCCATGATCTTGGCCACACTCCGTTCGGCCATGTCGGGGAGAGAATCATCTCGAAAATGTCGGAGGAGAGGGGGCTTGGGAAATTCGAGCACGAGCTCAATTCGCTCCGCGTCGTCGATTTCCTTGCCAACGGTGGACACGGCCTCAACCTCACATACGCTGTACGCGACGGCATTGTCTGCCATAATGGTGAGAGCCTCAGCATGAGGCTCCTGCCGACAGGAAAAATCCGGGACCTCGATTCCATCACTGAGCGTGAGGGACTGGTTCCAGCAACGTATGAAGGTGCTGTCGTGCGCTTTTCAGATTCCATCGCGTATCTTGGCCGTGACTGGGAGGATGCCTATCGTTTGGGAATCCTAAAAGGGCATGAGCTTCCTGATATCGTCAGAGAGAGGCTTGGCACAACCAATGGGCGCATCATAAACACGCTGGTTGATGATATCGTGAAAGGGGCGGACGAGGAGAGCGGTATAGGGTTCTCTCCAGAGATTTTCGAGGCTGTGGAGGCTTTTTCCGAGTTCAATTACCGGTATATCTACCGCTCAGACATCCTCAATGGGTATACGCGGTATTTCACGCGTCTTCTGCATCTGATCGCGGATTATCTGGAAGACCTCTATGAATCCTTCCATCTCGATGAGAATGGGTATATGGCAGAGCATAACATGCTAGCTGCCGGATTCTACAACCATGCTGCGGGAATGTATCCGATGTACATGGAAAGGGAAGGCTCGGACAGGAGAATGATCATCGATTACATTGCCGGCATGACGGACAATTTCTGTCTTGACTGCGCGAATGAGATTCTCAAGCCAGATCATCTCAATGAGGAGATTGAGCATTCGATCACAGGCCGCTGGTTCGATGCCGCGAGGTGATCAGGATTTCGCAAGCCTCTCTATCTCATCAATGAACTGATCGAGATCATCGAATGCCCTGTAGACTGACGCGAAGCGGACGTAGGCGACGCGGGATACAGGGTAGAGCTGGCGGAGTGTCTCCTCCCCGACCTGTTTGCTTGTAACGGTATTGGATGTACCTGCCATCTCGTAGATGCTGTCCTCGATGTTTCTCAGGATCCTGTCGATTTCGCTCTGGCTGATGGAAAGCTTCTCTGTGCACTGCCTTATGCCTCGTTCGACTTTCGAGATGTCAAAAGGCTGATGCTTTCCATCTTTCTTGATTACGATGATCGGTTTTTCCTCAATGCGTTCATAGCTTGTGAACCTGTGTCCGCACTCAAGGCATTTCCGGCGCCTCCTGATGGAAGTGCCTTCCCTGTTCGATCGTGATTCCAATACCTTGTCGTTGTCTTTTCCGCAGCGTGGGCATCGCATAGCACGCTTATATTACCATATAAAAAAGCATTTTGCAGAATCTATATTGACTTGTTCTGTTATTTTGTTAACATGAATGTTACGAAAATAACACAGGAGCCTGCATGTCTCTATCAGTTGCCGGATGCGTAAAGGAAATAATCAACAAAAGCCCTTATCTATCGGAGATGCTCAGCCTTGATCTCGTCTCATTCTCCAATCTTGCCCGCTTCATCCAAGGGGAAGTGGAGGCCATGTATGGCAGAAGCGTCAACGAGGCGTCCATCATCATGGCGGCAAGACGCTACGCCAAGGAGCTGCAGGATCTGACAAGGCCTGAGAAAGGCCGGGATGGCAGCATCGGGTTCGAGATTTCGATGAAGACGAATATCTATGATGTGAATCTAAGACGCAGTGATGAGAATGCCGCAGCTCTTATGAGCCTGTACGGGCTTGTGAAGCCATCACAGGGTGATTTTCTAAATGTCTCCATCGGATCGCATGAGATCTCGCTCTCTGTCTCCGATAAATACAGGAGCGCTGTTGATGATCTCATCAACGAAGATGACGTGATTCATCGCTTCACCGACCTTGTTGCCTTGACAATCCTATTCAAGGGAGATTTCCTCCAGACTCCTGGAATTCTATATCTTGCAGCTAGGAAGCTTGCATGGGAGGGAATCAATATAATCGAGGTTCTTTCAACGATGAATGTCCTTACATTCGTCATTCGCAAGGATGAGAGTTCCCGGGCCTATGAGGCGCTGAACGCGTTCCTCTCAGATGAGCTGTAGGATTGTCTCTGGAGGAAAAGGAGCAGGCAAGACAACGATGATGCAGTCGCTTGCCTCGCTTTCTGCTCATCCTCAGGGCTTTGTCTCCCTGCATAGAGGTGATTCGTACATCCTTCTGAATCTCCAGAGCGGCGAGGAGGAGCTGCTGATGACACTGAACCCCTCCTGCAGTAGCTGTATAGGACAGTGGTATTTCGATCAGAGCGTTTTCACACGCGCCTGCGCTGAGCTGGAGTCTATCTCGTACGGAGATGTCTTCATCGACGAGATTGGTCGCCTTGAGCTTTCAGGCGGAGGCTTTGCCCCTGCGCTCCGTGCGCTTCTGAAAAGGGAGGAAGTAAACCTCACGATATCAGTCAGGGATGAGTATGCTGATCAGGTGCGTTCATCATTTTCCATTGAGGATGCTGCGATCATAATGG
Source organism: uncultured Spirochaetales bacterium (assembly GCA_949295505.1). Taxonomy (GTDB): domain Bacteria; phylum Spirochaetota; class Spirochaetia; order Sphaerochaetales; family Sphaerochaetaceae; genus Ornithospirochaeta. The sequence goes on from CASFLH010000063.1 coordinate 12,657, forward strand.
CGGAAGCATAGCCCTGAGCTTTCTTCTTCCCTCCTGAGTGCCCCCGTAAAGATAGCTTCTGAGCATTTCTTTTCCGAATATGAAGTCATCATCATAGACAAATGGCTTCCCGTCCGTGTCCTCGAGGTCCATGCCGACGCTTTTGAGCACAGCATGCGATGATGCGATATCCCAGGCATAGCATTTCTGCACGGCTGTCCCCTGTATCGAGGGAAGAATCGCAGGCGAGAGGATATGGATGATTGTAGATCCGAGTACCCTTATCTTTCCTGTGAAAGAGGTGAAATCAAACTCCTTCGGGCCTTTTGACCCTATCGTGATCTGATGAATCTCATCCTTGTTTGATTCTATCTTTATCTCCTCTCCATTCATCATCGGCTTTCCGCCGGGATCAAGCCTGACGAAAAGTGATCCTCCTCCGATACCGAAGCGGGGTGCGGAGATATAAGCCCCGACAGGTTCCCTGTTTCTGTTCAGCAGGCCTAGGGAGACCGCGAAGGCCGGAAGTCCCTGTGAATAGACATCCGTTCCATCTATGGGGTCAAGGATAAACACCCATTCGGCATTCCTTCTGTCATCAGCCATCTCTTCTTCGCTTATGACGGCAGCCTCAGGGAAAAGCTCATGGATGCGCTCCGTGATCATGCGGCTTATTGTAGTATCCGCCTCAGTCAGTACCGATCCATCTTCTTTGAACGAACGCTGTATGCCTTTCTGCATCCGGGCAGCAAGCGCGCCGGCTTTCTCTATCTCATCTGCGAGGATATCCAATTTACGGGAGTCAAGCATGTGGGAGAGTATATCAGAAAAGTGGTTAGGCCTCCACTCCTGTCCCGATTGTCCTGAAGCGTCTAACCTGATATATTTCTTCACCGATGGAACGGAAGATACAGGATTTCGTTGCAGATTATATTGCAAGGAACCCTGCCATAAAGGCTGCTATCAGGCCGGGCAGGGGAAGAACAGAGGCAGATGGTCTCGATTATTACCCCCTTTCAAGAGCTGTGAAGCTCATTGCAGCAAAGCGGGGCGGGCGTCTTTTTGCCATATGCTCCACGGAGGAGACTGCCAGGTCACTCTTCTCCGACCTGTCTGACGAGCAGGAAATCCCTGCGGTTCTGCTTCCTTCCAACGGCAAGCAGCTTTATTCTGATTTCTCCCTTACCGCTGCCGAATATGAGCAGAAAAAGGCTCTCGACATGATCAGCGAGATGAAGAGCGGAATCATCGTCTCTTCCCTCAGGGCAATTGTTTCCCCGGTGATGTCCCCTGAGAGCCTCGAACGCTATTCCGTGCGTCTCCGCATCGGGGATGCATTCAAGCCATCGGAACTGGCAGAGGAGCTGACAGGGGCGGGGTATTATCGATCACCAACGTGCTATGAGGCAGGTTCATTCTCGATCCGCGGAGAGGTTATGGATATCTTCCCGTTCTCGTTCGACAGCCCTGTCCGCATCTACGCAGAATGGGATGAGATAGGTCGCCTTGCGTACTTTGATCCAATGACACAGAAGAGCAGCAGTACGATGAAGAGTGTCAATATCCCTCTCATTTCCGGTGACTCAAGCCCTCTTTTCTCCACGATGAAAAGCTATATCAGGGCAGATGACTACTTCTTCATATCTGGGGTCGAGCGGGTCGAGACCTCGTGGAAAGCCGTGCAGAACGAGGCAAAGGCCCGTTTCTCGGAGGCTTACAAGAAGAACGAGGGAGCGCCTGTCCCTGACCGGCTGCTTTTTCCCTGGGAGAGTTTTTTCCAGGACCTCACGGATTGCTTCCTTTCATATGATATATCAAGGCCTGAATACGCCCATTTCGGCGTGACGGCATCCCGTTCCTATTTCGGCAATGTGACATACTTCAAGGATGATATCTCCTCCCTCCTTTCCAACGGATGGAGAATTGTCATTGCCGCTCCGTCTGCCGTGCAGAAGGAGAGGCTGGAGAATGTCCTGAAGGACTTTGATGTCGATATCGAGATATCCGAGCTCTCATCTGGTTTTCAGATAGAGGATCTGCAGCTTCTCACAGTGCTCGACAGCGAGATATTCGGCCGCCGTCGCCAGCGTTCCCGCTCTGTCGTGGAGACAGTCTCTTCCCCTCTCGATTCCTTCGTCGAGCTCAAAGAAGGTGATTACGTTGTTCACGTCAACTACGGTATAGGGCGCTTCCTGAAAATCGACAGGGTGAAGACAAGCCGCACCGAACGTGACTATATAAAGATCGAGTACGCAAACAGTGAGTATCTTTATGTCCCGATCGAACAGGCTGATCTCGTCCAGAAATATATCGGCAATGATGGAAGGACACCTAAGCTTGACACGCTAGGTTCCCAGAGCTGGTCACGCAAGAAGGAGAAGGCAATAAAGAATGCCGAGGAGCTTGCAAAACAGCTTGTTCATCTCTATGCGGAAAGACAGACGGTGCATGGGTATCAGTTCGCCCGCGATAATGACTGGCAGGTGCAGTTCGAGGCTTCCTTCCCTTTCACGGAGACGCCGGATCAGCTTAAATGCATTGATGATATCAAGAAGGATATGGAGTCGACGAAGGTCATGGACCGCCTTGTCTGCGGCGATGTGGGTTACGGCAAGACAGAGATTGCCTTCCGCGCAGCCTTCAAGGCTGTGATGAGCGGACGGCAGGTGGCATTCCTTGCTCCGACCGTCATCCTCGCTGAGCAGCATTACAACAACTTCCGTCAGCGCCTTGGCTCTTTCCCTGTCAATGCCGGTATCCTTTCGCGCTTTGTCCAGGGCAAGGAGCAGAAGAAGGTCCTTAAAGGCGTGGAGGATGGTTCTGTCGATGTGCTTTTCGGTACGCACAAGATACTGCAGAAAACAGTGCGCTTCAGCAATCTGGGGCTTCTTATAATCGATGAGGAACAACGGTTTGGCGTAAAGGACAAGGAGCGCATCAAGCAGATGAAGACGAATGTTGATTCCCTCACGCTTTCAGCGACTCCGATTCCACGCACCCTCTATATGTCCCTCCTCAAAGTGCGTGATATGTCCCTTCTCACGACGGCGCCAAGGGAGAGACAGCCTATTGAAACCGTCATAGACCAGTTTTCTGTCAGAATGGTGGCTGATGCTGTGAAGAAGGAACTTGAGAGGGGTGGACAGGTATTCTATCTTCACAACCGCATCGAGGACCTTGACGCGATTTGCCAGATGATACGGGCAGAGATTCCGTATGCGATTGTAGAGTCGGCGCATGGGCAGATGGAAGCCGGGGATCTTGAGGATATAATGCATCGCTTCGTCTACGAAGGCATACAGGTCCTTGTCTCCACGACTATCATCGAAAATGGCATAGATATCCCGAACGTGAACACAATTATCATCGACCAGGCAGACCGCTTCGGCCTGTCGCAGCTGTATCAGCTGCGCGGACGCGTCGGCCGCTCTGACAGACAGGCATACTGCTATCTTCTTTATCAGGACAGGTCGATGCTGGGCGATGATGCCATAAGGCGGCTCCGTGTCCTTTCAGAGAACACGGCCCTTGGTTCTGGTTTCAAGGTTGCCATGAAGGATATGGAGATAAGAGGAGCTGGAAATATCCTCGGCAGGGAGCAGTCCGGTCATCTGGAAGCCGTCGGCCTTGATATGTACATGAGACTCCTCGAGGAGGAGATCGACAAGCTGACGGATACGGAGAAGGCAGGAGATGATGAGGTTCTTCTCGAGCTTGACTACACCGGATTCATACCAGACAGCTATATCTCCGATCCGCCTTCGAAATTCGAAGCTTATAAGAAAATCGCGTCAATCCAGAATGACGGTCAGCTGGAAGGGCTCAGGGCAGAGCTGGAGAACCGTTATGGTCAGCTTCCGGAGGAAGTCGAGAATCTTTTCTGCATAGCGGAAATCAAGATAATATGCCGCACGCTTTCCATTGTCCATCTTTCGGAAAGCAGAGGTGTTGTTGATATAGAATTCGGTAGGCTTTCGGCTATCAACCCGGATCGCGTGATCAGCCTTCTGCGCCTTTCGGGCGGAAAGGTACAGATGGATAGTCGGAACATGACACACATGAGAATGCAGACAGGGGCTGTTTCTCTTAAGGATAAGGCGCTGTTCATACTCGAGCAGCTCAGGAGACTTGTTTGATGACAGACGAAGAACTATTGGAGAGAATAGACAGGATTGAGATCAGAGAAGGTAAGGAAAGGGCCGTGAAGAGCTATGTGCTGCGCAATAATGTCCTTTCCCCGAAAGCAGAAAGGATTATACGTTCATATATGAATGACTATGGTCTTTTCTTCGACGATGGCCTCATGGATTATCAAAAGGTCTTCGGCAACAACAATCCTGTCATAATCGAGATCGGATTCGGCATGGGGGATACGACTGCCGAGGTCGCCATCAGAAGACCCGAATACAATTATCTTGGCATCGAGGTTTTCCTTCAGGGTTTTATCAATCTCCTTTCCATCCTTGGTGAGCGGAACATAGAGAATGTGAAGATCATGCGCTTCAATGCCGTAGATGTTTTGAATCATATGATTGCAGATGGTTCAGTTGAAGGCTTTCATATTTTCTTCCCTGATCCATGGCAGAAGAAACGCCATCACAAACGAAGGCTGATGAATCCAGAATTCCTGCACCTTCTTGCCACCAAGCTCAGGAAAGGCGGCTATATCTACATGGTTACGGATTGGGAGGAATATGCAGAGGAAGTACTTGAGCTTGCAGAAGGCGAGGAGCTGCTGAATAATCCGTTCGGAGGGTTTGCTCCCCCTGTTACATGGAGGCCTATAACCAAGTTCGAACAGAAGGGAATGGAGAGCGAACACCCGATAAACGAGCTATGGTTTGAGAGAAACTGAGCAGATTTATAGGATATTATTCATATTTCTGCCACGTTTTGATAGTATCCCCTGTGTAGTCGATAAAATGATAAGAATGTTACAGTTTCTGTATGGTTTTTGCTTGTACACTGGAAAATCGTAGTGTAAAGTTATTTTCAAGCATAGCTGTTGGGGATGGGGACTGCTTCATGAATGCTAGCCAGGATACCAGTGGATTATATCTGCTGGAGAATGGCTTTTTTATTTTTCTTGATAATATATCGTAGTTAAGTGTCTCTATAGCAAGTTTAGCAAATAATTGATTGAAGTTATATCTTATATGTATCATAAAAAGAAAAAACAATTAAGATTCTATATCTTAATATGTTAATTTTATAAGAAATTATACTTTTTGTGTAAAGAAGCGATATGTAATATCGAATCATTCATAAGCCTGAATTCTGGATTATAGGCTTCATCAAGAGAATCACTCTGCAGTTTGAAGGCGAGAATCATCAGTTTGATGAGCTTTGGGAGAAACTGACTGACGAAACGAGAAGAGAGCTTCTTGCTCTGAATGGTGACAAGACCATCTAGGCAAGCCTAGAGGCTTCCCGGGCTGCCCGGGGTTCGTTCCTCGTTCCCGGAAACCTTGCTTCTTAGATGGGTGCAGACCCCATGTTCGTCCACAGAGGGCTTCTCCGGAGGCTTCACTTCGCCAGCGTCCCTGGCTAGGGCCTTCAGGCCAAGGGATTCCAGATTGAGACTCGAATTCCTGTCCCGATCATGCCTGGTGTGGCATACAGGGCACTCCCACTCCCTGTCACGGAGCGTGAGGCCGCCGTTATGCCAGCCGCATTCAGAGCAGGTCCTCGACGATGTGAAGAACCTGTCCGCTATAACGAGCGCCTTCCCGTACCAGAGGCACTTGTACCCGATCTGCCTCCGGATCTCATAGAATGACGCATCCTGTATATGCTTCGAGAGCTTATCATTCCTCATCATGCCGGATACGTTCAAATCCTCGATGGCTATCGCATCCGCTTGGCTCTTGCAGACGATGCGCTTCGTCATCCAGTGGATCCTATCATTCCTGATGTCCGCTATCCTCTCCTGTAGCCTGGCTATCCCTGCCCAAAAAGATTTTCTCCCAAACCTGAAAACTCTGTTAGAATAACTATATGAGTAGCGCAGAGTTAAATGCAGTTTTCAATATCGGGGATAGTGTCGTATACCCTCTGCAGGGTGTCGGCTGCATTCTCTCACGCGAAAAAAGATATTCGCGGGAGTACTACAGAGTCCAGATCGCATCATCGGATATGGATGTACTGTTACCCGTGGATAAGGCCGCGGAAATCGGCCTCAGGCACCTTGCATCGGTGACGGAAGCAAAGAAGGCTCTGTCCTCGCTCTCGACGAAAAGGGAATCCGGGAAAACAGACTGGAAGCAGAGGCTCATTGCCAATCAGGAGCTGATGAAAGAGGGAACTATGTCCTCAGTTGCCAATGTCGTGAATTCCCTTTACAGAAGATCGAAGGTAAAG
>CASFLH010000064.1 GCA_949295505.1 uncultured Spirochaetales bacterium
GACTGTCTTGATGGCATTCTCGAGATCCTTCCGTCTTTCTTCCTCGCTTCCCCTGTTCGGTATCATGCATGTCTGGTATACGCCAGCGAAAGGCTGGAAGTGACTGTCCTCAAGAAGGGAAGATGATCTTACCGATATCGGCTTCTCGATCTGTCTGATGATTGCCGCGATATCCTCGGAAAGGTTTTCCGGAATACCGCAGGAGAGGAAGAGCTTCAGGATCTCATTATCCGGAAGATGTATGAATGACAGCCCTGAGAGATCATTCATCTCAAGGAACTCCGAGAATACCTCTGTGGATATTACGACGGTACGTGGAATGGAGAGGTAGACGGAAGGGTATTTTCTCCGTATACCTGAGGCTTTCATCTCCATTGCGATGAATGCCAGACCCCTTCCTTTTCCTCCAAGGGATCCTTTCCCTATCCTTGAGAAGAGCAGAGTGTCGTCATAGCTTGACGGTGAGAACTCCGCAATCACTCCGCGGGCACGCTCTGTCCTGTACTGTCTGATTGTGTCATGGAGCCTTATCTGTACTTCTTTCGGATCCTGGCCTTCCGCTATGTTGATGTGCTTGATCATCGATGCGAGCGTATAGAGCGACTGTGCCCTGAGCCATCTGGAGAAGTCATTTCTTCTTGAATGATATGCGAAAGAATCTGAAGGAAGGTATTCAAGGATCTTCTGCACCTCCTTCATTGTCGTTGCTCTTGCGATTTCCTTTCCTGATTTCGGGTCTATGAATATGAATGGGCCGAAGTTGTAGTATCTGATGAAGTGATTGCCAAGGTCCTGGAGAAGCGTCTCTGAAAGCTTCCAGATGAAGTCAGCACCGATTTCGCGGGCTTCTCCCTCATTGCCCTTTTCCGTCGACTGGATCAGGATCGGGACTTCAGGGTTATCGGCCTTTATGGACTTCGCAAGGTGCATTCCTGCCTTGTCATTTCCCCATGGCGAAGGGAATGATATGTCCGTGATGACACCCAGGATATTGTCTCTGTAGCATTGGTACAGGTCCCAGGCCTCATCGTATGTACGCGCAAGTACGATTTTGGGTCTTCCTCTCATCCTGAGAGTCTTGCCCCATTCATTCAGAGCCTCAAGAATTGATATCCTGTTCTGATGGATCAGCGATGTGTACATCTTCGGAAGATATGATGAGATGAATCTCACGGAGTCCTCTACGAGGATGATCACCTGGACATCTGCTTCTGATGTGTCATGGCTGATGTTCATCCTGTCCTCAATCAGCTTGACCATCGCGAGGAAGAGCGATGGATTACCCTGCCAGTAGAAAAGGTAATCTATGAATGGGCAGTTCTCTCCTTTCAGCTCCCTTGCTTTCCTGTGGTCAGGAGATGGGGAGAGCGCGATTACAGGCATTGCAGGCTTTGCGACCTTGATGGCTTCTGCCAGGGCTTCCACGCGCTCGGTGCCGAGATCCAGCATCGATATGACAAGATCGAACGGTAATTCATCTATGAGGCGGAGAGCTTCCTCCTCAGAGGATGTGTGCGTGATTTTCGGAGGATTGGAAAGACCGAGCTCCATGTATTCCTTGTAGAGCTCTTCCTCGACTCTGCCATCCTCTTCAAGCATGAAGCGGTCGTAGTCAGAGCATATGAGAAGGACATTGTACACATGCCTGAGCATGAGATTCGAGAATGGCATCCATGTTTCATCGAGAAGATACAAGCTTATTTCCTTTTCATGAACCAGATTGCGACAGCAGCTACCATCAGGACAAGCGTCACGGATCCTGATGTCAGAAGATAGGTATCGGAAACCGGCGCGGCTATCGGCGATATGATCAGCACTGCCAGGGCTGCGGCAAGCGCTGCCACTACTATTCTATATATGATATCGAGCTTATTTCTCATGCCTTCATTATAAGCGAGAGGCGGAGATGTGTCATTTCTTCCAGATTGTTTATATATAAATAAGAAAAATCATAATTTTCTGCGTATGACATCAAAATGTATGCAAATATATGAAATAAATATAAGTTGACGTAATGAAATACCTGCCTTAGCCTGAAAGTGGAGGTCATATGTACAGACTTGAGGATTTCATGGCAGAGACCGAAAGGAAGAATGCTGGGGAACCTGAGTTCATCCAGGCAGTTTATGAAGTGATTTCGTCTGTGATTGATACAGTCAATGACAATCCGCTTTATATTAAGAACAGGATACTTGAGCGCATCACGGAGCCTGACAGGATCATCTCATTCAAAGTCGAGTGGGAGGATGACGAAGGGAACATAAGGGTAAACAGGGGATACCGCGTGCAGTTCAACAATGCGCTTGGCCCATACAAAGGCGGTCTGCGTTTTCATTCATCTGTCACGGCTGGGACTATGAAGTTCCTCGGATTCGAGCAGGTTTTCAAGAATGCCCTGACAACGCTTCCGATGGGCGGAGGAAAGGGAGGTTCTGATTTCTCTCCTAAAGGC
>CASFLH010000065.1 GCA_949295505.1 uncultured Spirochaetales bacterium
ATTGTGAGATCGCTTACAGGATTATCGGCATTGACAATCACGGCGATTCCATCAAGAGCGACGATTGTCTGTGTAAGACCGCTCTCGACCTCACTGTCCTTGAGAGCGCGGGAAGAAAGTCCGATATCACATCTGCCCTCAAGAGCTGCCGTGATACCCGTGCCGCTTCCTGTTGGGTTATATGTGACATTTACATCCGGATTATCAGTCATATACTGTTCTGCAAGGGAGAGGATGACCTGCTCCATTGATGTTGAGCCGTCTGTGGATACAGTTGCGCTTTCCTCTGAAGCGCCAGATGCGAAAACTGCTGTCATTGCAAGAGCTGCAACAAGCATGATCATGAAAATCTTCTTCATTCAAGACTCCTACGGGCTTAAGCCCTTTTCGTTTTCTGGAGTGCATGATAATGAATCAGGATTAAGTGATAAGCTCAGCTGTGTTAAATCTCTGTTAAATGATGCATCTTCTGTGAAAATAAGGAGAAAACCGTCAATGAAGCCGGATTACAGCGCGGACAAGGCTTTTTGATAACACCAATCAGGGCCTGTCATCCCAGGGGCAGGCAATCTCCATCATGCTCTCGATCATCGAGTGAAGAAGCCGGGTCTTCTCCGTGTCCGCGGCTTTGTAATAGACTTCCTTCCCATGCCTGCTGCTCTCGATAAGCCCACCAGCCTTGAGCTGTTTCAGGTGATGGGAGACCGCGGGGCTTGTCATGCCAACCATGGAGGAGATGTTGATCACGCACTCCTCGCAATGGCAGAGAAGCCAGAAGATGCGCAGCCTGCTCTCATCTCCAAGCTGCTTATATATATCGGAGAGAGTCCTGAAGCTCTCTGCGGGCGGCATGGCATGAAGGTGCTTCTCAACTCCCTGCCCATGGTCATGAGGTAGCGATGGATAGTTGTCGTTCATTGTTATGAATATAGCCTACTCCCTTTTCAATGCAAATACCTCATTTTCCTGTTGACAGGAGGCTGTGAGGGATATAGTATCAAATCAACAATTAAGCATTTGTTTAATTGAAGGAGCGTTGATATGAAGAAGACATACGGGATTGAAGTGGACTGCGCAGCATGCGCGAACAAGATGGAAAATGCCGCCAGAAAGACAGCGGGCGTAAAGGACTGCACAGTCAACTTCATGATGCAGAGGATGATAGTCGAATTTCAGGAGGGGGCTGACAGGACTTCCGTGATGAATGATGTCAGGAAGAACTGCAAGAGGGTCGAAAGCGACTGCGAGATCTTCATCTGAGGGTTATATGAACAAGAAGCAGAAGATAATGCTGGCAAGGATATTTGTTTCGGCTGTCATGATGATAGCCCTGGCTCTCATCCCCGTCACTGGTGTGCTGAGATTCATTCTCTATATGGCTGCCTACCTTGCTGTCGGGTATGATATCCTCATCAAGGCAGCGAAGGGTATCATCAGAGGACAGGTCTTTGATGAATGCTTCCTGATGGCAGTAGCCACTATCGGCGCGATAGCCCTCGCCCTTTATGATGGAAGCGGCGACTACACGGAAGCCGTCGCTGTCATGCTATTCTACCAGACAGGAGAGCTGTTCCAGAGCTATGCGGTAGGAAAAAGCCGCAGGAATATCACCAAGCTGATGGATATCCGCCCGGATTACGCGAACATCGAGAAGGATGGGAAGCTGGAGAAAGCGGACCCGGATGATGTTGCACCGGGCAGCGTGATCGTCATCCAGCCCGGGGAGAAAGTCCCCATCGATGGCATTGTCATCAGCGGCAGCTCCTCTCTCAACACAAGCGCCCTGACCGGAGAGAGCCTTCCAAGAAGCGTGAAGGAAGGGGACGAGATCATCTCGGGATCAATCAACATGACGGGCGTGCTGAAAGTGAGGACAACGAAGGAATTCGGAGACTCCACCGTCTCAAAGATACTTGATCTTGTTGAGAACGCGAGCTCCAGGAAATCGAGATCCGAGGATTTCATATCCAGATTCGCGCGTATATACACACCAGCAGTGTGCCTCTCTGCCCTTCTTCTGGCGCTGCTTCCACCTCTTTTGAGCCTTATTGCGGGCAACACTGCCGACTGGGGAATCTGGGTATACAGGGCCCTGACATTCCTTGTCATCTCCTGCCCGTGCGCTCTAGTCATATCCATTCCTCTCTCGTTTTTCGCCGGAATCGGCGGCGCAAGCAGCGCTGGCGTGCTTGTGAAGGGCTCCAACTATCTTGAGACTCTCTCCAAGACAAAGACAGTGGTCTTCGACAAGACGGGAACGCTCACAAAAGGCACATTCGAGGTAAATGCCATTCATCATGGCACATTGCCCGACGAGAAGATTCTGGAGTTTGCCGCCATTGCGGAAAGCGCGTCATCCCATCCTATCGCGAGAAGCCTGCAGGAGGCGCATGGAAAGACTGTCGACAGATCCCGCGCTGCTGATATCAGGGAAATCAGCGGCAAAGGCATTACAGCCTCTGTCGATGGACACAGCGTCGCATGCGGCAATGAGGCTCTGATGCATTCTCTCGGCCTCGAGCCCATTCCATGCCATAGTGCCGGCACGATCATACATATCGCCATAGATGGCAGCTACGCCGGCCACGCTGTGATAAACGACAAAGTCAAACCACACTCCAGGGAGGCTGTGAAGGCACTGAGGAAAGCCGGCATACGGAGAATCGTGATGCTGACAGGAGATTCCAGGAAGGCAGCAGAGCAGGTCGCAGCAGAGCTCGGAATCGATGAAGTGTACAGCAATCTTCTCCCCGCAGACAAAGTTGAGAAGGTCGAAAAGCTGCTCCAGACGGAAAATGGCGTGCTTGCATTCGTAGGAGATGGCATAAATGACGCTCCCGTTCTCTGCCGTGCGGATATAGGGATTGCAATGGGTGCGATGGGCTCCGATGCCGCGATAGAAGCTGCGGATGTGGTGCTGATGGATGACGACCCACTGAAAATTGCCAAGGCGATAAAGATATCGAAGAAATGCCTCGGGATTGTCTATCAGAACATCGGTATCGCGATTGGAGTGAAGGCTGCCTGCCTTCTGCTTGGAGCGCTTGGGATTGCCAACATGTGGCTCGCGATCTTCGCAGATGTCGGAGTCATGATCATCGCAGTCCTGAATGCTATCCGCGCGCTCTTTGTCAGGAAACTTTAGCCTTCCCCTGTGCTTATTTCCCCGTATCGGGTACAATCAGCGCGTGATTGACCGCATAGAAGAGCTGGAAACGGCCTTCAGCTCCTTCGAGCCTTCGACAGCGGACGGAAGGACAAGGGAGCGGAGGCTTGAGAGGATGGAACGCCTCCTTTCGTTTCTCGGCAATCCCGAAAGGGCATACAGGACTTATCATGTGGCGGGATCGAAAGGGAAAGGCTCCACAGCAGCGTATCTTGCTGCCCTCATCACGGGAACAGGCAGGAAATGCGGCCTCTATACATCCCCCCACCTATTCACAGTCAGGGAACGCTTCACCATATCAGGCGCATTCTTCCCTGACAGATTCTATATCGATGTCTGCAATGAGATGCTTGAAGCGGTTTCATCCTTCACCCTGCCACCGGAACTCGGACCGGAAAAACCGACGGTATTCGAGATGTACACAGCATTCGGCTACATGCTATTCAAAGAGAGCGGTTGCACGGATGCAGTGATTGAGACAGGTCTCGGTGGCAGACTTGATGCGACGAATACGATCAGAAGCGATGCGGTGTTCATCACTCCGATCGAGATGGAGCATCAGGACGTGCTGGGGCCGACGATAAAAGCCATCGCAACAGAAAAGGCTGGCATCATCACGTCATCCGCCCCTGTCTTCACATCATTCCAGAAAGAGGAAGCCGGAGAAGTATTCAGAAATCGCTCGGCTTTGATGGGGGCGCCCCTTTTCCCGCTGGAAGACCATCTTGGAGCATTCAGGGCGGAGACAACGAAGGAAGGAGAGAAGGCATCTTTCACAATCGACGGGATGCCATTCTCGCTCACGCTCTCGATGTCCACAAAAGCGATGGCTTATAACGCCGCGCTCGCGCTTCTCGGCGCCTCAAAACTGTCATTACTTTCTTCAGAGGGCCTACGCCTGATGGAGAAGATGCAGCTTCCTGGACGATTTGAGCGCCGTATCATAGACAAACATCTCGTGGTCATCGACACAGCGCATACCAAGATCTCCGCAGCGAACAGCGCGGAAGCTTTCAGGAAGATATCAGGGAATGCACCAGTGCTCATACTGGCTCTTGTCAGCGGCAAGGACGAAGACGGGATCATCAGGTCCCTGCTGCCGCATTTCAGCTCTGTCATCATCACAAAGCCATCGTCATACAGGAAAAGCGACCCATCCAGACTGGCTGAGAGAGCGCGCTCTCTCTTCCCTGACAAGGATATAAGGCTCATAGAGAACCCTGATACCGCCCTCGATAGCGCTCTTGCCCTCCCCTCTGATATACTCATCACAGGCTCTTTCTATCTTGCAGGAGAGATGGAAAGGCTGAGGAAGGAATATGAGCCTTAACTGGAAGGAACTGGAGAGAATCCTCTCGGAGCTGCCTCTGGAAGGAAGCTATATACAGAAGATAACAGAGCACAGCATCTCCTCATTCACGTTCTCGCTCTTTTCAAGGACAGAAAAGGCATGGATGCTGTACACGGAGGTATCGACTCCATATGCCAGGGTCTGCCGCACCGATCACATGAGGAAGAAGGACAGCCGCATGCAGCGCTTCACGCAGTATCTCAACGCGCACGTCGTAGGCAGGAAGATCGAATGCGTCAGGCAGTATCCATTCGACAGGGCTTTCTCCATGGACCTGAGATCGTCCAGCGACGTGATACGCATGCATATCAGGCTCTATTCAGGACCGGGAGCGAACATAATCATCACCGATGTGGATAACAGGATACTGGAGCTCCTGTACAGGCGCCCTGGACGCAGCGAGGAGAAAGGAGAGGTCCTCATATGCGAGGAACGGACGGATGAAGGCCCGAGACACTTTTCTGTCAGGGAATACGATACACCGACTTTCAATGAGCATATTGACCGCACATCATCTATCGAATCATCTGCAGAGCGCAAGGCGGAGCTTGAGGAACGCATAAAGGAAAAACGAGACAAGGAAATCGCGGCGCTTGAGGAGAGGCTTTCCCGTCAGCTAAGGAGAATCAGGGAGACTGAGGGCTTCGAGGAGACAAAACGTATCGCTGATCTCCTCTCCTCTGCCATATGGAGCGTCACGAAAGGCATGAGGAGCATAGAACTGGAAGACTGGGAGAAGGGGGAGCGCATCTCCATATCCCTTGACCCATCGCTCTCCCCCAACGAGAATCTTGAGAAATATTACCAGCGCTACCGCAAGGACAAGAGGGCTTCCGAGCTTGCCGCGGAAGAGGCAGAGCGCACGAGGGAGGAGATTAAGGAAACCGAGGAGAAATACAGGGTTCTCCTCGAAACCGGCTCTGCTGAAAAACTCCGGAAGGAGACTGAGAAGCCCCGGGACGGCAGGAAGGATGAGGACAAGAAGCCCGGCGTGTGGGTGACTGTCAGCGGTTTTGATCTCATCATAGGCAGGAACGCAAAGGAGAATGATGAAATTCTCCGCCATTACACAAGGGGCTCCGACCTCTGGCTACATACGCGCGATTACGCTGGAGGATATGTGATCATCAAGGCAAAGAAAGGTAAGACAGTTCCCCTGCCCGTTCTTCTCGATGCGGCGTCACTTGCGATACACTACTCGAAAGCAAAGAAGAGCGGCAAAGCAGATCTGTATTACACTGAAGTGAAATACCTCAGAAGGGCAAAGGATGGCAAGACAGGTCTCGTGCTGCCGACGCAGGAGAGAAATCTCTCCGCCACTCTTGATGAAAAGCGCGTAAAGGAGATCCTTGGATGATTTACCACAGCGGGATATTCTACCCGGAGAGAGAAGAAGCATTGCGGAAGCTGACAGAACCGATCGGGCAAAGCAAGGCTCACAAGGCATTCATACTGCCGCATATGCGCCTGGACTTCATCGCAGGGCTCTACAGGACAGCCTTCGCATCCATAAGCGATGGACGGCGCATAGTCGCGCTTCTGCCGCTTCACAGGGAGCTTCTCTCCGCAGACAGGGGCAAGAAGATACTCACTTCCCCCTCGCGTATTGAAAAAACCCCGCTTGGGGATGTGAGAATCACCTCACTGGGCTCGAGCGACGGGGAAACATACGAGGAAGAGGAATACAGTCTTGAGCTTCTCTACCCATTTGTCGCCTCCCACAATCCATCATCCGAGCTCTGTCCCGTGTTCACCAGGCTGGAATCCTCGCAAGATGCAAAAGAGCTTGAATCATTCCTGCGTACGCTGGATGACGACAACACCGTCTTCATAGTATCTTCAAACATGACTGGTAAACTGCCGGAAGAGCAGATTGCCGCAGAACGCGACAAGGTCGTGGAGATGCTGG
>CASFLH010000066.1 GCA_949295505.1 uncultured Spirochaetales bacterium
CCTGACACCCCGATAATCTTTCAGAACGGGGAGTTCGATCTGCCGAATGTCTCTTCCGTGGTTGCTGATGAGGTGTTGGGAACTGCTGAAGCCGTTGAGTATCTTCATAAGAACGGCAGGAGGCATATAGCATATGTCAATGGCTATGATACGCCATCAAACCGCAAGAAGGTTGCCGGCTATATGAATGCCTGCGAAAAGCTTGGCGTGACTCCTGTTGTCATATCGGCAGGCGATGATGCCGAGACTGCGGCGGCAGTGACTGAAAAGCTCATGGCAGAGCATCCGGAGCTTGATGCGATCATATACGCTGTTGATATGCTCTGTGTCAGCGGCTCAAGAAAGATTCTTGACCTCGGTAAGAGGATTCCTGAGGATATCGCTCTCGTAGGCACGGATAACTCTCCGTTTTCCCAGCTTGCGAACCCACGGCTCTCCACAATCGACACAAAGCTCTACGAGCTCTCTGCCGCCTGCTCGGAGATACTGGAGAAGGCTATTGCGGATCCTTCCTACACAAAGAAGCATGTCATCATCAATCCCTCTCTTGTGCTGAGGGAGACAACGTGATCAGGATGGATGATGTCAGATGTTTTCTGGAATATACCCCAGCACTTTTGACAGCTCGCTTGTTGTCTCTATGATCCTGCTGGCGATTTCCTGGAAGCTGTCCTGATTGAAGCGGAAAACCGGCCATGATACGGACATCGCGGCAATTATGTTTCCAGTGTAATCACGCACGGGAGCGCCAATGCAGAACACATTCTCCTCATGTTCCTCATCATCAATCGCCCAGCCGCGTTTTCTGGTTCTTTCCAGTTCTTCAACGAGGGCATGATGAGTCCTGATTGATTTCGGCGTGTATGGTTTGAGAGGATTTGTCCTGAAGTATTCCTCCAATTCCTGCTCATTCATAGCAGAGAGGAATATCTTGCCGATAGCAGTACAGTAGAGAGGAATGACCTTGCCCACGCGGGAATACATCCTGAGCGTGTAGCTGGATTCCTCTTTTAGGACATAAACGGCGCTGTTTCCCTCCTGGATGCCCATATGCACTGTCTCGCCAAGCTCCTCGCAGAGTTTCTTCGCGAAAGGCTTTGCGGTGTTTATCAGATCCATATGGCGGAGGGAACGGGAGCCGACGGAGAACATCTTGAGCGTAAGATGATACATGTCGGCTCCGTCACGGTAAACATAACCGAGGCTGATGAGAGTGGAGAGAAAACGGAGAAGCGTGGCCTTGGGAAGCTCTGTCTTCCTGGAGAGATTCTCCAGGTTGATCCCGTCAACCCTTGATAAGGCTTCAAGTATCGATATGGTGCGCATCACTGCACTCATCTGCTTCTCGTCATCTCTCCCTTTGTCCATTTCAGCCCTCGAAATATCTCTGTGCGTTGTTGAACGAGATGTTGCTTACGATCTCACCAAGCCACTGAGGATCTGCCGGGATCTCACCGTTCTCTGCCCAGCCTCCGATTACGTTGCAGAGTATTCTTCTGAAATACTCGTGCCTTGAGTAGGAGAGGAATGATCTGGAATCAGTGAGCATGCCGACGAAGAGCGGGAGCGCTCCGAGGTTGGCAAGTGTCTTGATCTGGTCTTCCATTCCGTCCCTGTGATCGCAGAACCACCATGCGGAACCAAGCTGGATCCTGCCTCTCACTCCACCCTGGTAGCAGCCCATCAGGGTTCCGAGGGAGTAGTAATCCTTCGGGTTGAGAGAATAGAGGATAGTCTTCGGCACATCATTTGTGTCTGTGAGCGCGGAGAAGAATGCCGCGACGCCCGCTGAGAGCTCGCTGTCGTATACGGCATCGTAGCCTGTGTCAGGGCCAAGGGCCTTGAACATCTTTGCGTTGTTGTCCCTGATTGCGGCGAAGTGGAGCTGCATGGCGACATTGTTCTTCCTGTATGCCCTTGCAAGCGCGGAAAGGATGAATGTCCTGTATGCATCTGCTTCCAGAGCGGTCACATCGGAGCCATTCATTCTCTTCTGGAACACCTCGTTCACCTTGCCATTATCCCAGAATGTGTGCGGGCAGGTCATGAGAGCGTGGTCGGAAGCGCGGCATCCGAGCTCGACGAAGAATGCAAGTCTCTTCTCAAGTGCTGCA
>CASFLH010000067.1 GCA_949295505.1 uncultured Spirochaetales bacterium
CATCTACGCGCTGATCAACAGGGACTTCTACATCATGCCGTACCATCTTCTGAAGGATATCTCGGATGCAGATCTCGCCTCGGACCGCTTCTGGCAGAATCCGATCGGAGCAGGCCCGTGCATCTTCGACAGCCAGATTTCCGGAGAGAGGGTGGAGTTCAAGGCTAACAAGGACTACTACCTTGGAGCGCCGGACTTTGACCGTCTCGTGTATCGCGTGGTAACGGCGCCGAACCTCCTTGCAGGACTTGTGAGCGGCGAGATTGACGTGCTGTCTGCAGATGCTTCGCTTCCTCTTACAGACTGGGAGGCAGCATGCAATACGGAAGGCATCACGACAATGTCTATTCCTTCATTCAAGTATCAGACGATGGTCATCAATACCCAGCATATTCCGCAGGAAGTCAGACAGGCTATCAACATCGCTATCAACAAGGACGTGCTTGTTGAGAGTCTTCTGATGGGCGAGGGTCGCAAGATAGCAGGACCTCTCACAGATGATCATCCGTACTTCAACGACGCGATACTTCCGATTGAATACAACCCGGAGAAGGCAAAGGAGATGATTGCCGAGTCCGGATTCGATACATCGAGAACTCTTACGATGCTGACAGCTACCGGTACTGATATCGGACAGAAGACAGCAGTCCTCATCCAGCAGGATCTCCAGAAGGTCGGACTGAAGATACAGATCCAGACTATAGATTTCCCGACACTGCTCACGAATACGAGAAACGGGGACTTCGACTTCAGCTTCATCGGTTTCCAGGGATCTGTTGACCCGACAGAGAGTGTTCCTAACGTGACTGTCGGATACCTCAACAACTTCCCGGGCCTTACTGACCCGACACTTGGAGAGATCGGTATGGAGAGCTCTCTCAGGGTTGATCCGGCTGAAAGGCATGAGCTGATGGATCAGTATCAGGTGCTTATCAAAGAGCAGGTACCGTATGTGTATCTCTATTCGCAGAATATCCTTTCTGCACATACGAACAGGGTCTCTGGAATCCCTGAGCCTCCAGTGGATGTGTACGCCAATAAGTGCGTATGGCTCTGGGAGATCGCAGACTGACATATGCAATCCTGCCCCTTCGTGGGGCAGGTTCTAGGAAATGAGACGGAGGATGACAATGGAAGATAAGGTGCTTGAAGTGAAGAATCTCACTACGGTCTTCAGTGGAAAGGCCGGTACCGTTACTGCAGTTGATGGTATTTCTTTCTCCATAGACAGGGGCAGCTGCCTCTGCATCGTAGGGGAATCGGGCTGCGGCAAGAGCGTTACGGCTCTATCCATACTTCGTCTTATTCCCCGGAATTCCGGAGAGATTGCAGGTGGTGAGATTATTTTCGATGGTAATGACCTCCTGAAGATGACGCAGGATGAGATAAGGAAGATCAGAGGCAACAGGATTTCGATGATTTTCCAGGATTCTATGACAGGCCTGAATCCTGTGATGACAGTAGGGCGGCAGGTCGTCGAGGCAATACGCATCCATGACAAGAGCATTACGAAGGAGGAGGCCGAGGAGAAGGCCATCAAAATCCTCAGCGATGTAGGCATCCCTTCTCCTGAGCTCAGAATGAAAGAGTATCCTCATCAGCTTTCTGGCGGAATGAGACAGCGCGTGATGATAGCAATGGCACTTTCCGCAGGGCACAATGAACTGCTGATTGCTGATGAGCCGACTACCGCACTGGATGTAACGATTCAGGCGCAGATCCTGAGTCTCATGAGAATGCTCAAGGAGAAGAACGGGACGTCCATCATGATGATCACGCATGATATGGGTGTTGTCGCGGAGATGGCTGATTACGTTCTCGTCATGTATGCTGGAAAGGAGATGGAATACGCTGATGTGACATCGCTTTTCAATAATCCGCTTCATCCGTATACGGACGGGCTCCTGAAATCAATACCGAGGCTCTCGCAGTCAAGCGATGAAGAGCTCTACACCATACATGGCAATGTGCCTGATCTCTCGCATATGCCCACCGGCTGCAGATTCTCCACAAGATGCACATGCGCAAAGGGAAAGTGCTTTGAGAAAGAGCCTCCTTTCTTCTCTGTTGATGGTCATCTTGTCCGCTGCTGGAACTATGAGAAGGAGGCTGATAAATGACAGGAAACGATGTGCTTCTCTCTGTGCAGGACCTTACCAAGAACTATGTCTCGAAGAAATCATTTTTCGGGAAACCACTGAGTTATGTCCATGCCGTCGATGATGTCTCCCTTGATATCTATCGCGGTGAGACGCTAGGTGTTGTCGGTGAATCAGGATGCGGAAAATCTACGCTTGGAAGATCAATCCTGCGTCTGATCGAGCCTACATCCGGCAAGATCATATATAACGGCACGGATCTCCGCACGCTTGATAAAGAGCAGATGAGACAGATGAGACGCAAGCTGCAGCTCATTTTCCAGGATCCATATGCTTCTCTCAACCCAAGGATGACTGTTCTTGACCTTATTAAGGCGCCACTGGATGTCTTCAACATCGGAACGCAGGAAGAGAGGGTTGAGCGCGTTCTTGAGATGATGAGCCTCGTTGGCCTTACGGAAGAGCAGATGAACAGATACCCACACGAATTCTCCGGTGGTCAGAGACAGCGTATCGTCATTGCGCGTGCCATCATCCTCGGACCGGAATTCGTCGTCTGTGACGAGCCTGTGTCCGCTCTTGATGTCTCGGTAAGAGCGCAGGTCCTGAATCTCCTGAAAGAACTTCAGGAGAAGCGTAGCCTGACATATATGTTCATCAGCCATGATCTTTCGGTCGTCAAATACATCAGTGACAGAATCGCTGTTATGTATCTTGGCCGTGTTGCTGAGCTCGCGACCAAGGATGAGCTCTATGATTCTCCGCTTCATCCTTACACGAAGGCTCTTCTCGCTGCTATTCCTATTCCTGAGGTGGGAAGAAAGCGCGAGGGAGTTCAGCTCGAAGGGGATGTGCCAAGTCCTATCAATCCGCCATCAGGCTGTTATTTCCATACAAGATGTCCTTATGCGAAGGATATATGCAGCAAAGAGAAGCCTGAGCTGAGAGAGGTGCACCCCGGACACTGGTGCGCATGTCATTTTGCATAGGAGGAATCATGGATTTCGATGAGAATCTTTCCAGTAGGCTTGATGAATGGATAGAGGCGCACAAGGAAGAGCTTCTTAATGATATTTCCTCAGTTGTCGCTATTCGCAGCGTTTCCGAGAAGGAAGCCGATGGCTATCCATATGGCAAAGGCTGCCATGATGTGCTTCTGGAGGCAGAGAGAATAGCTTCTGGCTATGGATTTGAATGCAGCAACCCTGAAGACAGGTATCTTCTTGTACGTTTCGGAAGGAATGGTGGTAAGAAGATCGGTGTTTTCAATCATATGGATGTGGTTCCGGAGGGAACAGGATGGGAGCATGAGCCATACAGGTGTGTGCTTGAGAACGGGTTCCTTGTGGGGCGCGGCGTCGCGGATAACAAAGGTGCTGGAATGGCCTCGCTTTACGCACTCCGGTTTCTTTCAGAGCAGGGTATCTGTCTTTCCCATGATGTCGAGCTGTACTACGGAGCTGCTGAAGAGACGGGCATGGAGGATGTTGAGATATATCTTCAGCATAATGAGGCCCCGTATTTCTCGCTTGTTCCTGATAGCAATTTCCCTGTCTGCTATGGAGAAAAGGGAAATCTCCGTTTTGATCTGTCCGTCAGGCTTCCTTCTGACAGCAGGATAATCAGCCTTGAGGCAGGAGAAGTCGTCAACTCCGTTCCCAATACAGCCACTGCTGTGCTGGATGGAGGCGTTTCCGTACATGATTATCCAGGGACTACCGTCAACAGAAATGATGGTAAGGTTGTTGTCACGGCACATGGTGCAGCAGGACATGCCGCATTCCCTGAGCTGTCCGATAACGCTGTCCGCATCCTCCTTGAGTGCCTTTCTCTTGCAGAGGGGCTTGATGAAGCTTCCTGCCATGCGGTCAAGGCTCTGCTCAAGGCCGTTTCCGGTTATTATGGGGAAGGATTGGGAGCGGAAGAAGAAGATGAGGCTTCCGGTAAGCTGACTGTGGTCGGCACAGTGCTCAGGATGAATGACGGCCTCGTGACACTCTCCTTTGATTCCAGGACGCCTGTTACGGTGGACGGAAACTGGGTGGAAGAGAAATACAAGGCGTTCGCTGCTTCCAATGGCCTGGAATACACCGGTATCTCCTGGTCGCGTCCGGCTTATACACCAGTGGACAGTCCCGAGGTGCAGCTTCTCTGCTCTGTGGCGGAATATGTACACAAAAGAAAGCTGACGCCGTATACGATGGGTGGTGGTACGTATTCAAGGAAACTGCCATTTGCGGTTGGCTTCGGACCTGGTCTTCCGGATGCTCCGAATCTGTATCCTCAGGGCAAGGGAAATGGTCATCAGAGCGATGAGTGCATACTCTTCGAGCTGATTCTCAAAGATATAAAAGCAGATGTTCTCGCCCTGATTGGGCTCGATAAGATCATCGGATAGGAGGTAGGTATGACAAACAAGGAACGTGTTATCGCGGCAATCAAAGGTGAGAGTGTGGATAAAGTACCGGCATCCTTCTCTCTTCATTTCCCCAAGGAAGTGGCAAAGGAAGAAGCTGGTGTGAAGTCCCATCTTGATTTCTACAGGGAAACCGGTGTTGATATCATGAAGATCATGAACGAGAATCTCGTTCCTGTGTTCGAGAAATATGAAGGACCGGCTTCCTGGAGTCACTTCCCGTCATATTCACGCCATGACAAGTTCATTACTGATCAGATTGATTTCTGCAAGAGAATCATGGATGAAAGCCCGGATGGGACATTCTTCCTCGGTACTGTGCATGGAATCTGCGCATCGATGATTCATCCTTTCGAGCCACAGGTAGGGTATGAGACCATCAGAGCAGAGCAGGTAAGGGCTTTCAGAGAGAACAGGACAGGCTATCTGGATGCCGCGAAGAAGGTCACAGAGGCGATGAATATCCTCATTGAGGAGCAGGTCAAGGCCGGAGTTGATGCAATCTACTATGCAGCCCTTGGCGGTGAGAAGCGCTATTTCAGCACAGAAGAGTTCAATGAGGCGTTCATGCCATTTGATCTTGAGATGCTCTCAACGATAAAAGCAAACGGCGCTTATTCGTTCCTTCATATCTGCAAGGATGGCCTCGATATGGCACGCTATGCTTCCTATGCTCCGTTTGCTGATGTGGTCAACTGGGGTATCTATGAGGATAATTACTTCACGCTTGAGGATGGTAGGGCGATGTTCCCGAAGGCCACTATCATGGGCGGTCTTGCAAACAGAAAGGGTGTTATCATCGATGGAAGCGATGATGAGCTGAAGGCTGCGGTCAGAAGCATTATCGAGGGATTCGGCAAACAGAAGTTCATCTTCGGAGCAGACTGCACGCTCCCGACGGAGATTCCGTATTCAAGAATACGCAAGATAATGGATTACGTTGCAGAGGTGTAATATGGATCATGGTCTCAGCTACTGCGCTATACTCAAGGAAGAGCTTATTCCGGCACTCGGATGTACGGAGCCTATAGCAATCGCATATGCCGCTGCTGTAGGCAGGAAAGAGCTTGGCGTTATGCCGGATAAGGTGATTGTCGAGGCAAGCGGCAATATCATCAAGAATGTGAAGGGCGTCGTTGTTCCCAACTGCGGTGGCCTGAAAGGAATCGGGGCGGCTGCGGCTATCGGAATCACCGGCGGCAATCCGGATAAGGAACTTGAGGTTCTTGCAGGTGTCACTCCGGAGAATATCGAAGAGGCAAAGGCCCTTGTGAGTTCAAAGGCAGTAACCGTCAGGCATCTCAAGTCCAAAGCGAAACTTCATATCATCATCACCGAGAAACATGGTTCGGATTATTCCACCGTTGAGATCATCCATCAGCATACGAATATCGTGAGGATTGAGAAAAATGGTGAGATGGTCCTTTCAAAGCCTTTTGCCGAGGAGGAGATGAATACCTCCCTCACCGACCGAAGCTGCCTTTCTGTGCGTGATATCGTTGACTTTGCAGAGCATGGGGATATCACACCGGTGATCCCGGTTCTCGAGAAGCAGATTGAATGCAACGAGACAATAAGCGATGAAGGTCTTAAGCATCACTGGGGCGTCGGTGTCGGCCGCATGATACTCTCTCATTATGGTGATGGAGTGGAAAGCGAGGCAAAGGCCGCCGCAGCTGCGGGAAGTGACGCGAGAATGAGTGGTTGTCTTCTGCCGGTTGTCATCAATTCCGGAAGCGGTAATCAGGGAATTACGGCATCCATGCCTGTAATCGTCTACGCAAAACACCTTGGTGTCTCTCACGAGAAACTTCTGAGAGCGCTTGTGCTTAGCAATCTGATGGCAATCCATCAGAAGACCAGAATCGGACGTCTTTCCGCGTATTGCGGAGCTGTAAGCGCCGCCTGTGGATCAGGTGCAGCCATCACATGGCTCAAGGGGGGTGACGAGAAGCAGATTGAGAGCACTATCATCAACACGCTTGCGAATGTGTCCGGTATTATCTGTGATGGTGCAAAGCCTTCCTGCGCTGCAAAGATTGCAAGCGCAGTTGATGCCGCTATCATCGCAGATAACCTCACATGGGAGAATGAACGTTTCTCTGATGGGGACGGAATCGTCAAAGGCGATGCGGAGAAGACCATTGAAGGTGTCGGTGTCATTGCAAGCCAGGGCATGCAGGACACGGATGACGAGATTCTCTCTGTGATGATTGAAGACTGAGAAATCATACAATCCATGCAGACCCTCCTCATGCCAAGAGGAGGGATTTTGTGTATAAGATGCAATTGAGCCGGATATTTGTTTTTCAAAGAGCTTGTTCCTTGGCACATATCAGTTAAGACATAATTCAGAGATTTCTGTATCAATGACACCTGCCTCATAGCCATTGATAATCGAAATAGTAATAGAATCTCTGTCCGTAGCGGGGATTTTCCTTGACAGAAAACAACGGGGGGGGGTAGGCTATAAAAGATTGGAGGGTGATATGAGGAAAAGAATAGGTTTCACTCTGATTATAGTCTCGGTCATCATGGCCGTTGTCGCATGTCAACCAGATAACTGGTGGGAAGATTACTGGTGGCCGGATAAGATGCCAGAGAAGCCGGGTGCTCCCGGATCGGAGGGCAATCCTTATAAAATCTCCTCACAAGAAGATCTCGAGAATTTGAGAAACATAGATACCACTGGCATCTTTTATGAGCTTTCAGGAGATATTGTCCTTGCGGATGAGTTTGAACCTATTCCGGTTTTCAAGGGAACAATTGATGGAAATGGTTATAGCATAAGAGGGCTTTCTACCACGGAATATGATTCATTTGATGAATATGTAGCTGGTGGTGGTTATGTCATGGATGATACCAGAACATTCAGCGCATTCATTCAGTCGCTTGATGGAGGAACAATCCGTAATCTTAAATTCGAGGATTATCACATTTCTGCACCTCCTGCCTCAACAAATGGTAATCATCGTTATATGGCAGTCGTTGCAGGTGTTTTGTCAAATGGAGCCACACTTGAGAATATTACTGTAGGGAAAGGGGAACTCGTTTCTCCTGTACGGGCAGGTGGAATAGTCTCATATGTTAAGAATACTGATGGTTCTGTTGCGGTCAATACGGTTGCAAGCTGCACAAATGAAGCCGACGTAACTACGGAAATAAGGACAAACACATATGGAACAGCCGGAGGAATAGTCTCCACAACGACAGATGGGCCTCTGTATATTTCTGATTGCCGCAATAGCGGTATTATCACAGGATATGTTGCTGGTGGCATCGCGGGTGACATACAGAATAGCCGTGTTGCAGGAGAGACTGCAGATGGCCTTGCGATTAATGGTGTTCTTATTTCAGAGGCAGTGAATAAAGGAGTGGTCCGTGGTGTTGAATATGCAGGTGGTATCCTAGGAAATTTCTGGAACGGTGCTGCTGGAGATATTCATTCTTCTCACAATGAAGCGACGGTAGAATGTTATATACCTGAAGGTATAAATGCTCCGAACAAGAAAATAACCAATCTTGGTGGTATTATCGGCTCATCTATAACAATTAATGAAGCCGATAAGCGAACAACACATATTATCAAAGACTGTACTAATACTGGTGATGTAGTAAACAATGAAAGTGCCGTTGATGCGTATATAGGTGGTATTATAGGCTCGACAGTATTTGGGCATGTGATAATTGATGATTGTCATATGACTAAAGGTACTCTTAAGACTGTACAGGGACCGAAAACAACAACAGCTGAGCCTGTTGCAGAAGTTTCTATAGGTGGGGTTATCGGGCGTACGGAAGGTAATCAGATCGTCATCCGCAATTCATACGCCTCTTCATCAGTTGTATATGATGTACCTTCAGGATATAGATACGGAGCTATTGCTGGTTATTTTGGCAGTGCCTCGTTTGGAGTTGCTCCTGGTTATAAGCTGGATGATGGCACAACTGCAGATTGGCAGGATCCAGAGGACATAGAGAAGATGATGAATGAAGTCATATTTGATTCTCCTGTCACGATAGCGAATCCATTCGGAATCTTATCAGCCACATCATACTCAAAAGCTCTGAGGGCAACGAATATCCGTGCGGATAAATTATATATTGGCGGAGCAAGCAACTATGTTGCCGACGAATCAACACAGGACTGGGTTGCGGGAAAGACTGAATATGATCTTTCTGGCTGTGTTATCAATGAGTTGCACAGAGATCTTGATTTCGGATCAAGAGGTGGTGGCTCGAAACAGACAAGCGTCATCTCTGGTGTTGATATCAATGCTCTGATTATAGATGAGGATACAGGTGATCCCCCTGAGTATGCACCAATTTCTATTTTCTTTGAAATTGATGACAGCTTCAGTTTCACCAACAATGCTACAGAAAATTTCAAGTTGAATATCAATGGGACTGAATATACCGGGACTTCTGGAAGCATAGAGATTTAAATTTTGCTCATCATCACTCTCGGGGCTCATGGGATGGTTCTCTCATGGGCCTCTTTCATTCTGGATGTTAGCAGGAATCGTCACTGAGAGCGTATATACCTACAGGGAGCCATCGAGGCTTTCCTGAAGGAGTGAATAGTGGGAATAGTTCAGAAAGAGGAGATGAGGAGGGTAATTTCTTCTCTTACGCTGATGGATGACGTCTTCTTTTCCAGATGTTTCTCTGAAAACATTAAGTGCACTGCTCTCTTGCTACGCATCATACTCGGCCGCGAAGATCTTGAAGTTGTGGAGACGAGAACGCAGGAATGGATGCAGAGTATAGCGAATCATTCCGTGAGGCTTGACATATACGCAAGAGACAAGAAAGGCAATATTTACGATATTGAAATTCAGAATGTGCAGGCTGGAAACAGTTTCAGGCGAGCCCGCTATTATAGCGCCATGATGGACACAAGGAGTCTTGGAAAAGGAGAGGACTATGAGAAATTGCCGGAATCTTTTGTAATCTTCATTACACAGGGAGATGCTATCGGGGATGGAGAAGCATTGTACACTATTGAGCGTATGGTCAGAGAAACTGGCCATAGTTTCAGTGATGGAACACATATTGTTTTCGTGAGTGCCTCTCTTGCGGAAAAGGATACTGCACTTGGCTGCTTGATGCATGACATGATGTGCGCGGATCCGAAAAGAATGCATTTTACTGAGTTGCGGGATGTTGTAAGCTATTACAAAGAGGATTTGGAAGGAGAAGCGAAGATGTCTAGTGAATTTGAACTGCTGATTCAGAAATATCTGAGGAAAGGTGAGGAAGAAGGTCATAAGAAAGGCTTGGAACAAGGTATGAAGGAGGGTATCAGGGAAGGCCTCAAAGAGGGCAAGAGAGAAGGGATGAGAGAAGGAATGAGAGAAGGAATGAGAGAGGGGATCAAAAAAGGGAGCTTCACTACTTCCATGCAGATTGCAAGGAATATGATTGCAGATGGTTCCATTCCTCTTAATAAGATTGCTGAGTTCTCCGGACTTCCACTTGGCGAGGTTGAGAGTATAAGAAGAAGCCTCAATGGCTGAACCTTGCAGTTTTTTGATTTCCCGCTTCCATTAAGCGTGGGGTGAAATTAATATTGTAGATGTGAAACATTTATCCGCTGAAGAGAAATTTGCCCAGATGACAGAGACGCCGGTAAGGCGTCTTATTATGTCCCTTGCAGTGCCTACTGTGATAAGCAATCTCATTTCCACGCTGTATAATGCCGCGGATACGTTCTTTGTCGGCCAGATATCCACATCGGCTTCCGCTGCTGTCGGTGTCGCTTTGTCGCTGCAGGCGGTCATCCAGGCGATAGGCTTTTTCTTCGGTCAGGGTAGCGGAAACAATATGTCCAGGCAGCTTGGTGCGCATCATGAAGAGACTGCCGCAAATCTTGCTTCCACAGGTTTCTTCTCCGCGTTTATTCTCTCTGCTCTCGTCGCAGTTCCATGTCTTATCTTTCTTGAGCCTTTGTCGTTGTTCCTTGGTTCATCTGAGACGATTCTGCCATATGCGATGGATTACATGTTCTGGATTCTGCTGGCAGCTCCTTTCATGGCCTCTTCGCTGGTGCTGAATAATCAGCTGAGATTCGAGGGCAATTCATTTTATTCGATGATTGGTCTTACGACAGGAGGCGTCCTGAATCTCTTCCTCGATCCTCTTCTGATCTTTGTCTTTGATATGGGCATTGCAGGTGCTGCGATAGCAACTGCGATCAGTCAGGTCGTGAGTTTCACGATCCTGCTTGTTCTCTCAGAGAAGATCGGCACTGTGAAGCTCAGTATCAGGGCTTTCAGGTTCTCTAGTAAGATGTTCGGTATGATAACCAATGGCGGTCTTCCATCGCTCTGCCGTCAGAGTGTCACAAGTGTTGCAATGATCTGTCTTAACAACGCTGCGCTTCCTTTCGGCGATGCTGCCATTGCAGCTATGGCTATCGTCAACAAGATCGGCAATTTCACTAATTCGATATTGCTTGGAGTGGGGCAGGGCTTCCAGCCTGTCTGCGGCTATAATGCCGGAGCCGGCCGTTATGAAAGGGTAAAGGAAGGCTTCTGGTTCTGCGTGAAGTCAATGGCTGTATTGCTGCTTGTTCTGGCTGTGCTCGAATTCATCTGGGCCGCTCCTATTGTCGGCTTCTTCCGCAAAGGGGACCCTGATGTTATCGCAATCGGAGCTATCGCCCTGCGCCTCAGGTGCTTTACGCTTGTGTTCTCCGCGTGGATAGTCATCAGCAACATGCTGCTTCAGACCACTGGCCGCATGTGGCGCGCTTCCATACTCGGTTTTGCAAGACAGGGTATCGTGCTTATACCGGTTGTATGGATACTTCCGCCTCTTATCGGGATCTGGGGCATACAGATTGCTCAGCCCCTTGCTGATCTCATTACGCTTCTGATGTCAGTCCCGATGACGATGAGTGTTATCAGGACAATGAACGAGAAGGTGGCGGAGGAAACGAGAAACTGATCAGAGGTTCTCTTCCTCTATTGCTTTGGCAATCTCACGCTGCAGTCTTATCAGATGCTCGGAATCTGCCGGGACTTTCTCGGCATTGACCTCCTCCAGCCTTGCGGCAGAGGTCCTCAGCTCACCAAGCCCGAGCTTCTCCGCGCTCTTCCTGATAGCGTGAGCTTCCTTGCGGATACCTTCCATATCCATGCTCCTCACGCATTCTTCCAGCATAGCTGTTGCAGTTTTTGAAGGGAAAGCCCTGAGCGCATCCTTCAGTGCCGCTACATCGCCGCAGAAATCTTCTATAACGCTGTCATAATCCATGCCGATCCTTTCGGCGAGACTTTTGATGCTCATAGCTGAAATATCGAAAAAGAAACGCCTCTCGTCAATGAAGCAAGAGGCGTTTTGAAGCGAAAATCCGGAAATCAGGCGAAAACCCCGATGATTCCATTAACGCAGATGACTGCGATGATGAGCGGTAGTATCCATGCGCAGTAGAATCTCAGCGCTGCGGGAACCTTGAGTCCTGCACCCTGATTGGCCTCTGCCGTGAACTTGTCCCAGCCCCAGCCATAGCGATGCGTGCAGAACAGTACGAAGGCGAGGCTGCCAAGAGGCAGGATGATGTTTGATACGAGGAAGTCCTCACCATCCAGTATCGTTGATCCCGCTCCGAGCGGCTGGATACCTGACAGGACATTGTATCCAAGCACCGCAGGTAGCGCGAGGACGAAAATCAGCACGAAGTTGATCACTGCGGCTTTCTTCCTTGACCAGCTGTGCATATCCATCCAGTAGGCGCAGATGTTCTCGAATACCGCGATAAGCGTTGAAAGAGCTGCAAAGATCATTGCAAGGAAGAATACAGCACCCCAGATCCCGCCCATCATCATCTGCGTGAATACATTCGGCAGCGAGATGAAAAGAAGGGAAGGACCTGATCCTGCTTCGACTCCGAAAGCGGAGCAGGCTGGGAAGATGATGAAGCCTGAGAGAAGGGCGACTGTCGTGTCCAGACAGATGATTCTCACCGATTCACCACCCAGCGTTCTCTTATTGTCAAAGTATGACCCGAAAATGGCCATTGCTCCGATGCCGAGGGAGAGTGTGAAGAAAGCCTGCCCCATAGCTGCGAATACTGATTCTGAGAAACCATATTCATGGATGAGGTTGCCGAAATCAGGGCGCATATAGAACCTGATTCCCTCTCCCGCCCCTGGAAGCAGGCATGAGTGAATGGCGAGAACAAACATGAGTATGAAAAGAATCACCATCATGACCTTTGTTATCTTCTCGACGCCGTTCTTGAGCCCGATTATTACAATTCCTGCTGTGAGTAACAGCGCAAAGCCTGTAAGGACTATCTGCAGCCCGGGGTTGAGCGTCAGCGTAGAGAAATATGATCCGACATCAGCTGTCGTGAAAGAAGCGTTGAGACTTCCTGACAGGAATGACCAGAAGTAGTACAGAAGCCATCCTGTGATGACTGAATAGTACATCAGAAGCAGGTAGTTCCCGGCTATGGAAGCATATCCTACCGCATGCCATTTCGATCCTTTGTTCTCCAGTCTCTTCAGTGCACCGACGATGTTCATCCTGCCGGCCCTTCCGATAGCGAATTCCATGATCATTACAGGCACGCCCATGAATACAAGGAAGATGAGGTAGAGCAGTACGAAAGCTGCCCCGCCGTAACGGCCTGTTATGTATGGGAAGCGCCAGACATTGCCGAGTCCTATAGCGCAGCCTGCGGAAAGCAGGATGAAGCCTAATCTTGATGAGAGTCGTTCTCTTTCCATTTCTCAATCCTTTTTGCCAGTATTTCTTTCCGGATACTTAGGTTCGCTTGTGTAAATGAGCCCAAGCTTCCTGAGTCCGGATATATCTCCGTTCGATGGAACATGTGTCAGATGCACTTCTGCATTCTTCAGCAGAGGGAGTGCCTGCAGCGCCTTCTTTGCGTCCTCGTCCTCGGAGGCGCTCATTGCAAGCGCGATGAGAATCTCATCGAGATTCATGCTGACACCTTTTCCGCTGAGGATATCACGCTTCATGGCCGTGATGCTTTTAATGACCGATGAGGATATGAGATCCTTCTCCTTTGGAATGCCTGTCATTGCCTTAAGGGCATTCAGAAGAAGCGCTGAGCATGCATGGAGCGTTATGGAGTTGTGAGCAGTGATGATCCTGCCGTCCGGAAGTTCAATTGCGGCGGCACAGACTGTACCATTCTTGCCCTTTCCTTCCGAAATCGCCTTCTCAAGAGCAATCCTCGCCGGTTCCACGACTGCCATGTCCTCAGGCTTTAGCCCGGCTTTGTCCATAATAGCGGAAATACGGTTGACCGTGTCTTTGTCAGCTCTGCCGGAAACATAATCCGTCCTTATCTGGAAATAACGGCGTATGATCTCCTGCCGCCCTGCTTCCCTGCATGCCTCATCATCGGTGATGCCGAATCCGACGCGGTTTACACCCATGTCCGTGGGGGACTTGTATACACAATCCCCGGTAATCCTTGTAAGGATTCTTGCAAGAAGAGGGAAGGCCTCCAGATCCCTTGAATAGTTCACGGCAATCTTGTTGTATGCTGCCAAGTGGAAGTGATCGATGAGGTTCACATCCCCGATATCTGCAGTAGCGGCCTCATATGCGATGTTCACTGGATGGTCGAGCGGCAGATTCCATACGGGGAATGTCTCCAGCTTGGAATATGCCGGCTTCATTCCCATCTTCGCCTCATGATACATCTGGGAAAGACATGTTGCGAGCTTTCCGGATCCGGGGCCTGGAGCTGTAACGACAACAACCGGGGCTGAGACCGGTATGTACTCATTCCTGCCATATCCCTGATCTGAGACAACGACGTCTATGTCCGATGGGTATCCCGGGGTTGCAGGATGGGTGTATACATGTATTCCCATTCTCTCGAGCTTGTTCTTGAAGACCGTGGCTGCAACCTGGTTCTCGAAGCGTGTGATGACGACTTTGTCGCACTTGAGCCCGTATGAAGCGAAGTCATCAATCATCTTCAGGACATCAGCATCATAGCTGATTCCGAAATCAGAGCGGATCTTTCTTCTCTCGATATCACCGGCATAGATGCATATGATAATATCAAGCCTGTCTCCCAGCGCCTGGAAGACTTTCATCTTGTTGTTCTCGTCGAAGCCTGGAAGCACGCGGGCAGCATGCTTGTCATGCAGCAGCTTTCCTCCGCATTCAATATAAAGGTGTCCGGAAGAAGACTCCCGGACCCTTTCAAGAATGAACTTTGTCTGCTCTTCGACGTACTTGACGCTATCGAAGCCTGTTCTATGCATCAGACATATCCCTCTGCGAGCATCGCGCGGCTGACTTTCATGAAGCCTGCGATATTTGCTCCATCGACGTAGTTATTCTTCTCAGAATACTTCTCAGCTGCCTCGCTGATGTTCCTGTAGATATTCTGCATGATGTTCCTGAGTTCCGAGTCAACTCTTTCCCTTGTCCACTGCATGCGGGAAGAATTCTGGGCCATCTCAAGTCCTGAGACCGCAACACCGCCTGCATTTGCAGCCTTGGCAGGTGCGAGAAGCACTCCGCTGCCCATGAGAATCTTCTCGGCTTCCACCGAACATGGCATGTTCGCGCCTTCGCCGACAAGCTTGATTCCATTCTTCACAAGGTTGGAGGCATCTGCTTCAAGAATCTCGTTCTGTGTAGCGCATGGGAATGCGTAATCAGCCTTGATATCCCATACAGGGTTCGGGTCTGCAGGATTGCGTTCGATATACTCAACCCCCTTGAATGCTTCCGCATACTCGCGGATGCGGCCGCGTCTGACATTCTTAAGATTCTTGATCCAGGCAAGCTTCTCGGGAGTGATTCCGCTCTCATCGTAAATCATGCCGGATGAATCAGAGAGTGTTACGACCTTCGCACCGAGTTCCGTGAGCTTCTCGACCGTGAACTGTGCAACGTTGCCGGATCCAGAAACAAGGCAGGTCTTTCCATCGAATTTCATGCCATTGCCGCCAAGGATTGCCTCTGAAAGGTATACCAGTCCATAACCAGTTGCTTCCGGTCTGATATTCGAGCCGCCAAAATCCATGCCCTTGCCTGTGAGTACGCCCGTGAACTGGTTCGTAATTCTCTTGTATTGGCCAAAAAGGTATCCGATTTCACGTCCGCCGACTCCAATATCTCCTGCAGGCACATCCGTATCTGCTCCAATATGCCTGTACAGCTCAGTCATGAATGACTGGCAGAAACGCATGACCTCTGCTTCTGATTTCCCCTTCGGATTGAAGTCAGAACCACCTTTGCCGCCACCCATCGGAAGACCGGTGAGGCTGTTCTTGAAGACCTGCTCGAATGCGAGGAACTTCATGATTGACAGGTTGACGGATGGATGGAATCTAAGTCCTCCCTTATACGGTCCGATCGCAGATGACATCTCGACTCTGAAGCCTCTGTTGACCTGAACTCTTCCTTCATCATCAATCCATGGAACGCGGAACATTATGACTCTCTCCGGCTCCGTCATTCTCTCAAGGATCTTATGGTATGTCACTTCCGGGAGATCCTCGATGATTTTGTCGATTGATACAAGGAATGTGTAGACTGCCTGCTGGAATTCCTTCTGGTCAGGATCGGTCTTAAGTACGTGCTCATAGACACGCTGCGTTTCGTCATGCATGGTATTTTCTCCTATCCGATGATGATAAAGACATTGCAGAAGAAGGAAAAGTAGAGAGGGGCGGCAGATGCCTAAGTTTTTTCGCTTAACATGAACATGCTTTTTTCTTAACACAAATGTGCCATTATCATCTTTATTCCGTTGCCTGCATATCAGGATAGTATGGTAGACTCAGATAAACGGAGGTTAGTTATGAAAATAGGTATACTTACCAGTGGCGGGGATTGCCCGGGTCTCAATGCTGTCATCAGAGGTTTTGCAAAATATGTCTTCAATAATATCAAAGATGCGGAGCTCATAGGCATTTCTGAGGGTTATCTAGGCCTGATAGAGAAAGATGCGAGGAAGATGAAGCCATCTGACTTCTCCGGTATCCTCAATGTAGGAGGAACGATTCTCGGTACCAAGAGGACACCTTTCAAGCAGATGACGGAGGAAGATAGGAACGGACAGAGCAGACTGGACATGATGAAGAAGAACTATAAGGCGCTGGGGCTTGATGTTCTTGTGACACTGGGTGGTGCCGGAACGCACAAGACAGCAGCACTTCTCTCATCTGAAGGTCTGAATGTCGTAGGTATCCCCAAGACTATCGACAATGATATCTGGGGAACGGATGTCACCTTCGGCTTCCATTCCGCTGTTGATATCGCCACAGAGTGCATTGACCGCATCCATACTACCGCTGCAAGCCATGGACGCACGATGCTGATTGAGCTGATGGGAAACAAAGTCGGCTGGCTGACGCTCTATGCCGGTGTCGCCGGTGGTGCTGACATCATCCTGATTCCTGAGATTCCTTATGATCCTGATACTGTTGTCAGGATGGTCAAAAAGAGACTTGATTCAGGCAAGGCCTTCAATATCATCGCCATTGCAGAAGGAGCAATGAGCAAGGAAGAGGCCAAGATGAAGAAGAATGAGCGCCTCGAGTTCAGGAATGGACGCGCAACAGGAACCGAAAAGCTTGCTCAGTATATTGAAGAGAAGGCTGAGGTCGAGACAAGGGTTGTCGTCCCTGGGCATCTCCAGAGAGGTGGTGCACCTTCCCCGTATGACAGATTCCTTTCCACGGAGATGGGATCTTTTGCCGGAGAGCTCGTTAAGCGCGGCTGCTATGGAGTGACTGTCGCGATGAGGGACAATCATGTGACTTACAATAATCTCCAGGATATCGCGGGTAAGGCGAAGTCTGTTCCGGAAAATGATCAGAGGATTGCAATGGCAAGGGCAATCGGCATCTATTTCGGAGATGAAGCGTGAAGATAGCTGTTATTGATTTCTCCAGCACCTCGCTTTCCCTGATTGTGGAGGATATAAGCGGTGAGATGATGATTCCTGTTGTGGGGCTCAGAAGGTCCGTTTCCATCCTCGGGTATCTCTCGAAGAAGGGCAGGATCTCTGAACGTGGTATTGAGAAGGTTGTTGATTCCATAAAATTCCTCATGGACGCCGCAGACAAAGTCGGCGCGGAATCCGTGCACATCATCTCCACAGCCTCCATGCGGCTCATCAGGAACTATGGGGAGGTCGTAGCAGCTGTTAAGGCAGGGACAGGTCTTTCGATAACGAATCTCGATGGCCAGTCCGAAGCCTATGCGGATTATATTGCCAACAGGGAGTTCTCAGCATTGGGAAGCTCCCTGCTGCTTGATATCGGAGGATATTCTTCCTCAATGGTCGATATGGCGAGCGGGGACCAGAACAGCATGTTCGCTCTCGATATCGGTCCTGCGGCGCTTTTCCTGCGGTTTGATGGCATGTATCCGAAAAAGGGCGATGCGAAGAAGATGCGTGCCTTTATCCGCAAGGTGATGGAAAAGAATGCTGCATTCACAGGGCGTGCTTTCTCGCGCCTGATTCTCGTGGGAAGCAATGCAGAGGCCCTCTATGGAGTCTATTCGGATTATTATTCGCTACCGGACTCCTCTCTGCACATAATGGAGAGAAAGAAGCTCAAGAAGCTTATAAAATATCTGATTTCGTCTGACGACAGGGCTCTGATTCTGATACGGAATGTACCTGAGAAAGTCCACACACTGATTCCTTCCGCAGTGCTTGCGGAAGAGATTGCCAGCATATTCTCGGCCAGTGAGCTGATTGTCTCAGACAAGGGAGTCAAAGATGGCTACCTCAGGTTGCTGATGGAGGAAATGAATGGCTAAACAGACAGCGGCAGCGGCTATAAGGCCGCCTTATATCAACAGGGAATATTCCTGGCTGCAGTTCGATAAGAGAGTGCTTGATCAGGCTCGGGATCCGGATAACCCGCTTCTTGAGCGTTGCCGTTTCCTGTCGATCTTCATCTCGAATCTCGATGAGTTCGTCAGGGTGCGCCTTGGTTCGCTCCTCAACCTCGAGCTGCATTCCCCGACATACATAGACAATAAGACAGGAATGAGTGCCCGCGATCAGATTGACATGATTCTTTCATTGCTGCCCAGTCTTTACAAGAAATCCGATGAGACCTTTGCGCGTCTCAGAAAAGAGCTCAAGAGCGCTGGTGTGGACATACTCATGCCCCAGACGATTTCCGAGACGATGAAGACAAAGGCCTTCAGATACTTCCAGGGGAGCATGATTCCCTTCCTTTCTCCGCTTGTTCTTGATGCAAAGCATCCGATGATCCGCTTCGAGAACCAGAGACTTTATCTTGTGCTTCGGCTTGAGCGCGATGGGCGGGAGATGTTCGGTGTTGTATCCATGGGCCGGAGAATCCCTGATCTTGTAAGGCTCGGAGGCGGGAAGAAAGTCCGTCTCATTCCTTCCGAGGTGCTTCTCTATCTTTTCGGCGATCTCCTTTTCCCAGGTTCGACCATCAAGGAGAAGTCTTTGCTGCGTGTCACGCGCAATGCTGATTTCGAAGCTTCTGTTGAGGATGCCGATATCGAATATGATTTTGACTTCTCAAAGCTCATCAGGAACAAGGTTGAGAGCAGGGGATCTCTTGCCGCAGTGCGCCTTGAGATGAATACGCCCTCTGACGATCTGCGTCAGTTCCTTATCAGGCACCTTGGTATCAAGAAGAATCAGGTCTTCCTTGTCGAAGGCTGTTTCTCTTATAAATACATGTATCAGCTTGATGACTTCTTCCCGCTTGAGACAAGGCCTCAGCTGAGGTATCCGGCATTCAGGGGAAGTGTTCCGGCTTCACTCCAGAGGGGGAACATGATTGATACGGTCCTCAGGCGCGATGTCTTCCTGGCGTATCCATTCCAGACGATGGATCCTCTTCTCTGGCTCCTCGAGGAATGCGCAGATGATCCGCGTGTCTCGAATATCAAGATAACGATTTACCGTCTTGCCAAGAACTCGCGTGTGGTTGCGGCTCTTGTGCGCGCTGCTGAGAATGGTAAGGATGTATCCGTTGTTATGGAACTCTGCGCCAGGTTCGATGAGGAATCCAATCTCAGTTATGCGGAGCAGCTGCAGGAAGCCGGGTGCACTGTTTTCTACGGTATGGAGAACTATAAGGTGCATTCCAAGATCATCTCCATTGTCCTGCAGGATAATGGCAGTGTCAGATACATCACGCACCTCGGGACCGGCAATTACAATGAAAGCACTGCAAAGCAGTACACGGACCTGAACATTATCACATCTGACAAGGATATCGGACTGGATGGGGTAGCATTCTTCCGCAATCTTGCCACGCTCAACATGGATACGAAGTACCGCCGTCTGCTTGTCGCGCCTGCAACGCTGAAGACCGGAATCATGGCAGCCATGGACAAGGAGATTGCAAAGGGTAAGGAAGGGTCCATTACATGCAAGATGAATTCGCTCTCTGATAAAGACATGATAGACAAACTGGTGGAGGCATCGAAAGCAGGTGTCAAGGTCAAGCTGCTTATCCGTGGCATCTCGTGCCTCCTTCCGGGGGTGCCAGAGCTTACGGATAACATCACGATTCTCAGCATTGTCGGACGTTTTCTCGAGCATTCAAGGATATATAGCTTCGGATCAGGAGAGATGTACATATCCTCTGCCGATCTCATGACAAGAAATATTGACAGGAGAGTCGAGATCGCGACTCCCGTCCTTGATCCTAAGATCAGGGAGACGATATTGAAGATGCTGGATATCATGTTCAGGGATAACATCAAAGGCAGGATTCTTGCAGGTGATGGCCATTATGCGCCAGTCCCGGAAGGTAATGAGCAGATTGACTCCCAGGACAAGTTCCTTGAGCTATACAGGGGCGGCAAAGCGTATCTCTGAGTTGTAAAGACTCCATGGTATAGACAGTTTTTCCCGTATCTGGTACCAACGAGCCATGGAAAATGCAGCTTCAGATTTCACGCAGGGCCCGATAGCAGGCAAGCTGATCCGCTTCATGCTCCCGATTCTGGGAGCATTGGTGCTGCAGGCAGCCTATGGGGCTGTCGATGTGCTGATGGTAGGCTGGTTCGGCACCACTGAAGGTCTTTCCGGCGTTTCCACCGGTAGCAGTATCATCAATCTTGTGACCTTTGTCCTCACCGGACTTGCTACCGGTATCACGGTGCTGCTTGGCAATTTCATTGGCAGCCGCAATACGGAGAAAGCTGGGAAGATGCTGGGGACAGCGATTGTTTTCTTCTTCATTGCAGGACTTGTGCTGACTGCCAGTCTGATTATTTTCGCAGAACCTGCGGCAAGGCTGATGAAGGCTCCGGAGGAGGCAGTCGAAAGCACGGTCTCGTATGTGAGGATATGCGGTGCAGGTATTATCTTCATCATTGCATACAATGTCATCAGCTGCATCCTGCGAGGTATAGGCAATTCCCGGCTTCCTCTCATCTTTGTTGCCATCGCATGTGTGGCGAACATCATCGGCGATTACATGCTTATTGCCATCTTCCATATGGATGAGGCAGGGGCGGCAATTGCTACAGTTGCGGCACAGGCGCTGTCGGTTGTCCTTTCTCTGGTTATTCTCCGCCGTGAGAAGCTGCCTTTCCGCATAAGGAAGAGCGATCTGAGGCTCAGCGGGGAACTTGGCTCTTTTCTGAGGATAGGGGCTCCGATTGCCTTGCAGGAACTGATGACGCAGATCTCATTCCTGGCATTGGTCGCTTTTATCAATAATATCGGGCTGGAAGCTTCCGGTGGGTATGGTGTTGCAAACAAGATTGTCACGTTCGTCATGCTCATACCATCTTCGATAATGCAGTCGCTCTCCTCATTCATCGCCCAGAATGTGGGGGCAGGAAAGGAGGACAGGGCACGGCGCACGATGGCCACGGGTATGATGATTGGCGCTCTTTTCGGTGTTGTCATGTTCTCCCTGGCATTTTTCTGCGGCGAAGGGATTTCTCATATTTTCGCATCCGATAAAGGAGTCATCATTCGTTCCGCAGAGTATCTGAAGGGATTTGCCCCGGAGGCTGTAGTGACAGCCATACTCTTTTCTTTCATGGGCTATTTCAGCGGGCACGGAAAGACGTTTTTTGTTATGACTCAATCAATGATGCAGACATTTCTTTTGCGTCTTCCTGTTGCATACATCATGGCCTCTCAGCCGGACCCTAGCCTGACAATGATCGGGACAGCTGCACCGCTCGCGACAATTTTCGGCATACT
This sequence comes from uncultured Spirochaetales bacterium, assembly GCA_949295505.1. Taxonomy (GTDB): domain Bacteria; phylum Spirochaetota; class Spirochaetia; order Sphaerochaetales; family Sphaerochaetaceae; genus Ornithospirochaeta. The sequence continues at coordinate 21,698 of CASFLH010000067.1, forward strand.
CATAAATGCTATCTATTTCATCCATTGCAGGAAAAAGGAGACTTTGTGATGAAAAAAGCGGAGCCCATGTAAGCTCCGCTCCCGACAGTGTAAGCAATCAGATCAGCAGATCCGCATAAGCTTTAAGAAGGTCGTCTCCTTCACAGCCTGCAAGTACCTTCTTCGCAAGAACCTTTCCAAGCTGTACTCCTTCCTGGTCAAATGAGTTGAGGTTCCAGATGAAGCCCTGGAACATTACCTTGTTCTCATAGTGTGCCAGCAGCGCCCCGAGGGACTGCGGTGTGAGCTTGTCTCCGTAAATCAGCGAAGACGGCCTGTTCCCATCGAATTCCTTGTTCGGATTTTCGTCATCCTTGCCACGTGCGAATGCTGCAATCTGTGCAGAAAGATTCGCGTTGAGCTTTGTTTGGCTGTATGAGCCTGCGGTCTCGATATCATTGCCATACTGGCAGCTGCGGAAGCCGATGAACTGCAGAGGTACGATGTCCGTTCCCTGATGAAGAAGCTGGTAGAATGAGTGCTGGCCGTTTGTGCCTGGTTCCCCGAAGATCACAGGCCCCGTAGGATATGATATCTTCTCGCCATTTCTGTTCACATGCTTGCCGTTGGATTCCATATCAAGCTGCTGGAGGTGCGCAGGGAAGCGTGAGAGTGCCTGGGAGTAGGGCAGGATTGCTGTCGCGGGGTAGCCCATGATGTTCCTGAGATAGAATCCTGCAAGGGCATCCATCAGCGCGCCGTTCTTCGTGATATCTTTCCCCGTCGATAGAACATCCTCCTCGTGTGCGCCATCAAGAAGGGCGCGGAATGTGTCAAATCCATATGCGAGGGAGAGAACTACGCCACCGACCGCGGATGTGGAGGAGTAGCGTCCTCCGATATAGTCATCCATGAAGAATGCGGCAAGCATCGACTCGTCCTTTGCAAGCGGAGAAGTCTTGCTTGTGACTGCGACCATGTGCTTGGATGGAACCAGGCCCTCAATCGGGGAGCTCTTGAGCGTCTCGAGCACAAGGTCCCTGTTCGTGAGAGTCTCCTGCGTAGTGCCGCTCTTTGAGACAAGCACGAAAAGCGTTGTCTCGAAATCAAGGCGGCGGATCACCTGAGCCGCGTCATCCGGGTCGACATTGGAGATGAATTCGCCTCTAAGCTGCTCTATCCCGTTGCCATCTGCCCAGCCTTTGAGAGCAAGATAGAGCGCTCTCGGTCCAAGATCAGAGCCTCCGATTCCAATCTGGCAGACTGTTGTGAATCTCTTTCCGGTGGAACCTGTGATCTTCCCCGATCTCACGCCTTCAGAGAATTCCCTGATCTTTTCCAGCTCACCTTTGTAGAATTCATCCTTGTCTTCACCGTCAGCCTCGATTTTCTTTCCAAGGACATTGCCCCTTGTAAGATGATGAAGCACAAGGCGCTTCTCGCCGGTATTCATCATGACACCGGAGAGTATTTTCTTATATTTCCCGACGAGGTCCATCTCATCAGAGAGAGACTGCAGATTGCTTACCGTCTCATCCGAAAGAGGCATTGCTGCCCAGTTGTATCTCAGGCCTCCGCCGAGCGCGATGTCATGTGTCTTCACGCGTTCCGGCGTCAGCAGTTCCTTTACTGTACTCTTGTTCCCGTTCAGCAGCACCTTGTAGCTGGCTGTCTTATCGAGATTGACGTATTCCATAAATCACTCCTTTATCTCCGGGATTCTCGCATTGAAGCTTTCCAGGAGATCCTCCTTTGTCATTCCCTCTCGCAGGATGACGAAAATCGTGTCGTCCCCTGCAACAGTTCCGAGGATTTCGGGCAGAGCAAGCACATCAAGTGCAAAGCCTACGCTGTTGGCATGTCCTGGTCTTGTCTTGATCACCCCGAAGTTCCCTGAGAACTCTATGGATATTATACCTCTTCTTACATCCTGTATGTAGCTTTTCTCTGATTCGCTCACAAGATCGCTTTCAGGCAGGGTGTAGTAATATCCGGACCATCCATCGGATATCTTTCCGACTTTGAGCATTTTCAGGTCCCTGGACAGCGTCGCCTGTGTGACGTTGTATCCTTCCTTCTTCAGAAGCTCAAGAAGTGTATCCTGATTATCTATCCTGTTGTTCCTGATTAGTTCCTTGACGATTGTCAGCCTGTTATGCCTTTCTTTCATTCTTCCTCCGGAAATGCATAAGTATGCATAATCTATGCAATATTACAGCTTTGAAACATACCTTGCAATGATTATTTTGCGGATAATGTGTATGGAATTGCAGAAGATGTCTGTGCTTTTGCCGTGCCTGAAGCAATCAGGCTATCCAAAAAACAACAATCACATTATGATGCATTACATTAATAAAGGAGGTCAGTATGGTTGCTCTTATCATTATCCTTCTTGTTGCTGCTCTTGCCCTGTTGTGGGGCATCTCTGTCTACAACAGTCTCGTGAAGCTCCGGAATAGGGGAGATGAGGCAGAAGCGGGCATCGATGCGCACCTGAAGGAAAGAGCTGACCTCATCCCAAGTCTCGTGGAGACTGTGAAAGGGTATGCGGGCCATGAGAGGACAACGCTTGAAGGTGTTGTCTCTCTCAGAAGCAGGGCGGCATCCCTGACCGGCAAGGAACGGCTACAGGCGGAGAAAGAGCTCGGGAGCGCGCTCAGCCGTCTTCTTGCTGTGGCGGAAGCTTATCCTGAACTGAAAGCGAACCAGAATTTCCTTGACCTGCAGAATCAGCTTTCCCGGATAGAGGAGACACTTGCGAATGCGCGGAAATACTACAATGCGATAGTCAGGGAGTACAATGACCGGATTATGGTTTTCCCTTCCTCGCTAATAGCCTCCATGTTCCATTTCGGGAAACGGGAATATATAGACATCGATGATGCTGACAGGGAAAGAACCGAAGTGAGGTTCTGATGAGAAGGCTGGTGATTGCCATTGTCCTGGCATTGTCCATGCTGCCTGTATCCGCGGGGGACCTGCTCGTTGACTACTACGCGGTGCGGATTGAAGTTGATGAAGCCCGGTCGATGCACATAAAGGAAAATTTCTCTGTTGAATACAATGCGCCGGTACATGGTTTCCAGCGTGATATACAGTACAGGTTCCCCGATGGTACTGAGGCCGATCTTGAGCTTCTCTGGTCATCTTCAGAAGTGCAGACAGCGGATAACGGCACGTATTTATCCATCCGTTTCGGTGATCCGGATAATCTGATCATGGGCGGTCCATATGCATATGGAATCAAGTATGATTACTCATTGGGGGCTGACAGATACAGTGACTATGATGAGTTCTATTACAACATTGTCACGCCAGGAGCCTGGGACTCGGGTATCGAACGGCTGGGTTTCTTTGTCACGTTTCCTCATCCTGTGGATCCGGAACGGATCTGGCTCACAGCCGGACCATATGGATCGGAGATGGAACTCCCATTCACGCTTTCAGATGATGGCTGTACGGTCAGCGGACGCTATTCCTCCATTCCGGAAGGCTATGGAGTGACGCTGCGTGTGGAGATGGATGACGGATTCTTCAGCAAGGCTGTCCGTCCTTTTGATACTGCCGCTTTCGGCTTCTGGTGCTCCATCAGTCTTTCTGCCATCATGCTTGTCGCGGTTTTCCTCGTGTGGTGGTTCCGGGGCAGGGATGAGAAGCTTATCTATGGTGTGCGCTACATGCCTCCGGAAGGTCTCAGCGCAATGGATGCGGGCTTTGTCTACAATGGTGATCTTGAGAACAGCGCGGTCTCCGCAATGCTGGTTTACTGGGCGGACAAGGGGTTTGTGGAGATTGAGGACAGGGGAGATGATGATTTCCTCTTCACGCGGCTTTCAGAACTGCCTGACTCGACACCTGAGGCGGAAAGGCAGCTTTTCAATGCATTTTTCCAGACCTCTCACGCTGTTGATACAAAAGGCCTGAGAAAGAGCGGTTTCGCAGCAAAGCTTTCATCGGTCAGGAATGCTGAGAGCCGGTATTTCAGCGGAGAAAGAAGTCTCTCGTCCCGTCAGTCGGAGAAACTTCAGCGCCTCATGATGGGGTTTCTGCTGCTTCCAGTGCTGCTGCATGCAATCACCGCGACGCTTGTGTTTCCAGGATTCATGACGCTCTTTATCCTGGTTCCCTCTCTGATGGCATATTCCGTTCTCCGCTCTGCATCAAGGCAGGTAGAGAGGAAGATGAGACGCGGCGGGCTGAAGTTCTCGTACTTCGCATTTCCTGTTTTCTGGCTTGTCTTCATCTGGTTTTTCATGGTATCTGCACTGTCTTCCGTGAGCATGTCATACCGCCGTACCGCCATTGAGACTGCGGTATTCCTGCTATCTCTTTTTCTCTCAATGCTCCTTGCCGCCTCGATAGAGCGCAGGAGCGCTTATGCAGATGAAGTGCTTTCCAGCGTGATGGGATACAGGGAATTCCTGGAGAGGGCGGAAAAGGACAGGATCGAGAAGCTTTCGGCAGAGGATCCTGAGTTCTTTTACCATGTCCTTCCATATGCGATGGCTATGGGCGTGGAGGATCGCTGGGTCAGGGCCTTCAGCGGTATCTATGTGCAGCCGGCACGCTGGTATCATGGGCCGGATGCCGCGGATATATACGTGCTTTCCTCTTTTGCCCGGAGATGGAATCATGCATATGCATCTTCCATCGCGCCCCGGTCGGCGGGACATGGCGGGGGAGCGCGTACAACAAGGGGATCTTCCGGTTTTTCCGGAGGCGGATTCTCTGGAGGCGGAGGCAGGAGCTGGTGAATGATATCCTATATATCCTTCTGACTGCTTCTTATGTTCTTTCTGTCCTTCTGATGGCGCGTCTGGCTGTATTGAGAAGGATATTCTCCAGAGAAGATGCCCGGAAGTGCATTCATCTTCTTGTGTCCTTTCCCGTATTCATCCTTATCTTCTGCATCAAGGAGCCATGGCTTCGCCTTGCCGGACCTTTTTCTTTCATTTTCATAAACATCATCATTGCCAGGAAAACAGGAGAACGCCTTGGCGGTCTTGTGCTGTATCCCTTTTCCGAGCTTCTGCTTCTTGTCTTCATGGACGCGGGTTTTCTTTCAGCCATCTCTGTGATAGCCGGCATGCTTGTCATGGGTTTCGGTGATAGCGCAGCGGCTGTTACAGGCAGGGCGTTCGGCCGTACAAGGTTTGGCTCTAAAACTGTTGAGGGGTCTGCAGCGATGTATGCTGTATCCTTCATCGTGTTCCTTTTCTCGGCAGAGAGCTGGTACGTCTCACTTCTCCTCGCATCCTGCGTTACGGTGATTGAGGCGCTCTCGCCACGCGGCTGGGATAATCTCACGGTGCCGCTTTCAGCTGCCTTGCTGATGGAGGTTCTATGAGATCGTGGAGCGCTGCTTTGGATGCTGTCTTCTTCTCCATTCATCCGCTATGGAGACTGCTTGTTATCGCGGCTGTAATGGCTTTGATGGTGGTGGTGTCTAGAAAGAAGCGTTTCCTGACATGGGGTGGAGCGTGGACTGCTGTCGCAGTAGGCTTTGTCGTCATGTATATCGGCGGGGTATCAGGATTCACTGTTCTGCTGTTCTTTTTTCTCTCATCCTCGATTGTTTCCAGGCTTTGCCGTGAGGATGGCATGATTGCCGCCAAGAGTTCTGAGCGTGATATGATGCAAGTCATTGCCAATGCTCTTCCTGCTGCTGCCGCGCTTGTTGCGTATAGGCTTTCTCCGTATCCGGAAGCATGTCTTGCGGCATTTGCCGCGGCCATTGCGGAGGCGGAAGCTGATACTCTTTCGGGCGAGATCGGCAGGCTCAGTCATCGCGACCCTGTCTCGATCATCACGCTGACACGTGTTCCGAAGGGACTTTCAGGAGGAGTTACGGTGCTTGGCCTTTCCGCTGGAGCCATTTCATCGCTCGTTGTCGCTCTTCTTTTCATGGGGACCTTCGGCTGCTCGCTCTCCGTGCTGTTTTCCGTGGCAGCTGCCGGCTTCCTTGGTTCCGTTTTCGATTCCTTCCTTGGTGCCACGGTTCAGGTCCAGTACAGAAGAAAGGATGGAAGCATCACTGAGAGAAGCGAGGAAGGGGGAGAGAAAAACGAAAGGGCCCGAGGTATCCGCTGGATAGACAATGATACTGTCAATCTTCTTTCCGGCTTGTTCTCTGCGGCCCTTGCGTCATCACTGGTTCTGATTCACTGATATGTATCAGAATGCATTTGTAATTTTGTATTCAGTGCCATTGATTGTCAGCGTTTTCGAAGAACTTCTCATATCCCAGAAACCATCGAGGACGAATGTGTAGCCATCAAGGGACAGAATAACATTGCTGATTTCGTATCCTCCCTTTGATATATAGATTGCGACTTTCCCTGAAACGAACTCTGCATCAATCACGCCATACAGCATGTCATTGGCACCTGAGACATCATATTCCGTGCCATCTGGCGTAGATGGAAGAACAGGGATGCTGAGAGTCGAGAAAAGGTAATTGAATGCATATCCTATTGCGTTCTCGTCAATGATATGCCCTTCGATTGCTGTTTCGCCCACAACACCAGTAGGTTCTATCGGAAGGGAAGGATTCTCTCCCTCATTGTCAATACCCCCCCCATTGGGGCTGCATGCGATGCCGTAGAGCATCATGATTGCCATAAGAATTACAAGAAGCTTTTTCATATTGCTCCTCCTTTACTTCCAGATTATTGGATTCATATGCCTGCATCAAGAAAACAGGATGTTTGCGGCAGCATGAAGATGATGAGGTGCAAAAGCTTGCCGTATTCGCGCTTTCTATATATCTTATCTGTTGGCAGTTATCTGCTACTCGGAAATTATAAGGAGATACATAGATATGGCAAAGCAGCTTCAGTTCAATGAAGAGGCCAGGAAGTCTCTAGTAAATGGTGTAGAGAAGATATCCAAGGCAGTTATGACTACTCTTGGTCCTAAGGGAAGGCTTGTGCTTCTCGACAAGAAGTATGGTGCTCCTACCGTAACAAAGGATGGAGTTTCCGTTGCACGTGAGATCGAGCTCGAGGATCCGTTTGAGAATATGGGCGCTCAGCTTCTGAAGGAAGTCGCTGCAAAGACCAACGATGTCGCAGGTGACGGAACGACAACAGCTACAGTCCTTGCATGGTCAATCACCAAGGAAGGCATGAAGAGCGTTGCCGCAGGCGTAAGTCCGATGGGCATCAAGAAGGGAATCGACAAGGCTGTCGAGGATGCTGTCGCATGCATCAAGGGACAGGCCAAGATGATCCAGGACAAGGAGGAGATTGCGCAGGTCGCTTCCATTTCCGCAAATAACGACAGGACAATCGGCGATGAGATTGCCAATGCAATGGACAAGGTCGGCAAGGATGGAGTCATCACGGTCGAGGAGTCCAAGACAATTGAGACAACAGTGGACTTCGTAGAAGGAATGCAGTTCGATCGTGGTTATCTCTCTGCATATTTCTGCAATAACAGGGACACGATGACTGCAGTTCTTGATAACCCTTACATCCTTATCTATGACAAGAAGATCTCCGCAATGAAGGACCTTCTTCCTGTTCTTGAGAAGGTTGCACAGTCTGGCAAGCCGCTTCTCATCATCGCAGAGGATGTCGATGGAGAGGCTCTTGCAACACTCGTTCTCAACGCAGTGCGTGGAACGCTTTCCGTAGTAGCTGTCAAGGCTCCGGGCTTCGGTGACAGGAGAAAGGCAATGCTTGAGGATATCGCAATCCTCACAGGCGGTCAGGTCATCACCGAGGAGCTCGGAATGAAGCTTGAGAATGCTGATCTCACGATGCTCGGAAAGGCAAAGAGCGTTAAGGTCGAGAAGGAGAACACAACAATCATCAACGGAGCTGGTTCTTCTGAGGCTATCCGCGACAGGATCGCACAGATCAAGATGCAGATTGAGGACTGCACTTCCGATTACGACAGGGAGAAGCTCCAGGAGAGGCTTGCTAAGCTTGCAGGCGGTGTCGCTGTAGTCAATGTCGGTGCGGCTACGGAGGTTGAGCTCAAGGAGAAGAAGCACAGAGTAGAGGATGCTCTCAGCGCAACACGCGCTGCTATCGAAGAGGGTGTTATCCCGGGCGGTGGCGTTGCTCTCGTGCAGGCTGTCAATGAGCTCCAGAAGAAGGACCTCTCATCGCTTACAGAGGAAGAAAAGGTTGGTTACAGAATCGTTATCCGCGCTCTTGAGGAGCCTATCAGGCAGATTGCAGAGAATGCTGGTGTCGATGGATCAATCATTGCGGATACATGCAAGAAAGAGAAGAAGGGTGTTGGTTTCGATGCTAACGCCATGAAGTGGGTCAACATGGTTGAGAGCGGAATCATCGATCCTGTCAAGGTCACAAGATCCGCACTTCAGAATGCAGCATCGATTGCATCCCTCATCCTCACGACAGAGTGTGCAATTACAGATATCCCTGCTCCAGAGCCGGCAGCTCCGGCCAATCCGGGCATGGGTGGCGGAATGATGTGATCATTTCCTGAACCAAAGGGCGGCAAGGCTTGGCTTTGCCGCTTTTTCCTTCACTGGAGGTTTCATGATAATCAGGGAATACCGGGAAAATGACCTACCGGATATGATTGCAATCTGGAATGAGGTCGTGGAAGAGGGAAATGCATTCCCGCAGGAGAATCCATTCTGCTGCCGGGAGGAAGCCGCTTCTTTCTTTGCCTCCCAGAACCGTACGGCAGTCGCCGATGATGACGGGAAGGTTGCCGGACTTTACATTCTTCACCCGAACAATATCGGGCGATGCGGCCATATTGCGAATGCAAGCTATGCTGTTGCCTCCTCTGAGCGCGGCAGGGGTATAGGCAAAGCCCTTGTCCTTGATTCGCTTTCAGCTGCGAAGGCGCTTGGCTTCCGTATCCTTCAGTATAATGCAGTCGTGAGCACCAATCTTATTGCCAGGAAGCTGTATCAGGACCTTGGTTTCACTTCACTCGGGACAATACCTGGTGGATTCAGGAGGAAAGATGGAAGCTATGAGGACATCGTTCCGTATTTCCGCACCTGCATCTAGCTTGACTGCTGTTAATCTATAATGTTAATTTCTGTGTATTACGTACTGAGAGGTTAAGAAAAATGCAGGGTCAGATGACTACAACGATCATAACGTTCGTACTTATAATCCTTATTTTCTATTTCCTTATCATCAGGCCTCAGAAGAAGAGGGATAAGGAAACCAAGGCGATGCTTGCTGCCATGAAGAAGGGCGACAGGGTTGTTACCATCGGTGGTATCCATGGAACGATCATCACAGTCAAAGATCAGACAGTTGTCGTAAAGGTTGACGACTCGGCACGCATCGAATTCTCCAAGAGCGCAATCTCGACAGTTACCAGCAAGGACGCTGCGAAGTCAGCCCCGAAGAAAGCTGAAGCGAAGGCTGATGAGAAGACCGAGGAGAAAGGCGGAGAGGCTGGCAGCATCGGTGTCGATCCGGCTCCAGAGGCTGATTCGGAGAAGAAGGACGAGTAATGCGGTGCAGGCGCTGCCTGTAACCATGCTTATAGGGGCAGGCCAGCTGGTTTGCCCTTTATTTTTTGTGAGGTCAGCATGAAGGTTCTGCTCCCGGAGGCATATGGTTTCTGCTACGGGGTAAGATCTGCAGTCGGAAAGGCTGAGGAAGCGCTCTCCCTTGCAGAGAGAGATTCCCTTCCTTGCTATTCATATGGTGATATCGTTCATAGCGGGGCCGTGATGGCGGGTCTTCTTGCTCGTGGCATGAAGAGAATCTTCTCCGCGCGCGAGGCTATGGAACCAGGGTATGTCGTGATCAGGGCTCATGGCATCACGGATCAGGAAAGGGCTATTCTTGTCCAGAACGGCAATACGATAATCGATGCAACGTGCCCTGTTGTCCTTCGGAGCCAGAGCATACTCCGTTCATCTCCCTGCGCTGTTGTCATCGGACAGGGAGGACATAGTGAGGTCGTTGCGCTTCTTGGTGCAAATCGTTCCGCAGTCCTTATAGAGAATGCTGGTGATCTCTGTCGCCTGGAAAGCGGCGAATGTGATGCTGTCGTACAGACGACATTCTCTACCGATGAACTTTCTCTCATCTTGTCTGAGGCAGAAGAAAAGGGCATTTCCCTCCGCCTCAGAAGCCAGGTGTGCAGAGCCTCCATCGAAAGACGCGAAGCGCTTATCAGGCTTTTGGAGAGAGTAGAGGCACTCGTTGTCGCGGGAGACAGGTCGTCTCGCAACACAGCAGAGCTGTGGAGAATGGGGGAAAAGGCTGGGGTTCCTTCTTTCCTTGTTTCTTCTGAGGAGGAGATTCCTGACATGGTCTGGGCATATGGTACAGTCGGATTGACAGCGGGCGCTTCTTGTCCCGATACTCTCATTGACAGCATAAAAAGGAGGCTCGAGAATGGCTGATGCAAGAATTCCTCTCCCTTCTGTAAGGAGATTCCCATCTTATCTGCGCATACTCCTGCAGAGAAAAGAGGCAGGGGAGAGAACCATCAGCGCTACGCAGCTTGCATTGGAGCTTGGCCTGACGCCGATACAGGTGAGAAAGGATCTTGCCAGCACAGGTATAGAAGGACGTCCGAAAGTTGGTTTTCTTATAGAGGAGATCATTGCGGCGATTACCCATTCCCTTGGATGGGATAATCTCACGGAAGCTCTGATAATAGGAGCTGGTAACCTTGGCTCTGCTCTTGCGGCATATGATGGATTCTCCGCATATGGGCTCCGGATCGTGGCAATCTTTGACAAGGATCCACAGAAAATCGGCAGGAATATCGGGCATCTCACAGTCCAGCCGCTGGAGAGTATAAACCAGTACATACGAAGCAACAGGGTCACGATTGCAGTTATTGCCGTGCCTGCCAATCAGGCGCAGGCCACTGCTGATATGCTCATAAAATGCGGAATCCGCGGAATCTGGAACTTCGCTCCGAAGAACCTCAAGGTCCCGGAGGATGTCGTGATGCAGCGCACGGATCTTGCCGCTTCCTTTGCAGTTCTCTCCGTAATGCTCAGAAGGAAATACAGAGAAGAGACGGATTTCGAAGAGTCTGATAGCGACTATTAATTCTGTTTTGTCCATTTTGATGTTACAGCGTTCACATTAATTGCCGATATGGTCCGATTTAGTGCCTCAGTAGCCCCTTTAAAAAAGCTAATTCCTGTCTGCTAATCATTTTATTGACTTACCTTAAAAACTCGGATAGTCTCATATATGACTTAGGAGAGTATATGGCGGAAAAGGAGAAGCTCAGAATCGAGCTCTGCATGGGATCAAGCTGCTTTGCCAGAGGCAACAGCGGTGCTCTTATGAGCCTTGAGGAGTTCGCGGAGCAGAACGGGTTATCGGATAGGATTGAGCTTGAGGGGCATCTCTGCCTCGGGAAATGCAATTCTGGACCGCATTTCAGAATCGGTGATAAGGAATATTCCGGAATCGCGGATCCGGAGGCTGTCATCGACCTTGTGAAGAAGGCGCTGGAGGAATAAGATGCAGAATCCTATCTACACCGAAGTCACAAGTTGCCGTGACTGTTACAAATGCGTCCGGTCCTGCCCTGTAAAGGCAATACAGATCAAGGAAGGACATGCGATGATCATAAAGGACCGCTGTATCTACTGCGGCAAATGCGTGCATGTCTGTCCGAACAGTGCAAAGAAGGTAAGGGATGACAGGGATCGTGTCAGAATCGCCATTGATTCGGGGCGCAAGGTCATCTGCTCGCTGGCGCCTTCTTATGTCTCCGAGTTCGCCGGTTATGAGAAAGAGCTTCTTGCCGCGCTGAAGAAACTGGGTTTCTCTGCAGTCTCGGAGACTGCTATCGGAGCCACTCTTGTCTCGCAGGCGCTTGATATCTACGCCTCCAGACATGATGGCAAAGCCCCGTTCATAGGAACAGCCTGCCCATCAGTGGTTGAGCTTGTTAAGAAATACTATCCTGACAAAGTCAGTCTTCTCGCTCCGGTTCCATCCCCGCTGCAGACACATGCCGCTTATCTCAGGCATATCTATAACGAGGATTTCTCCATTGCGTTCATAGGTCCATGCATTGCCAAGAAGGTGGAAGCTGATACAACTACCGGCTATCCTGATTTCGCGATTACATTCAGGGAGCTGAGGGAGTGGATGGCAGAAGAGGGCATTGATCTTTCCTCAATAGGAGCAGGGGATGTGGATTTCGTCCCTGCCAAGGCTGGAATGGCTACAATCTATCCGATAGAAGGTGGTCAGATCGCGACTTCCAGGCTCTGGAGCGGACGTTCATTCGGCGCCGACGCGCTTGCGTTCTCCGGCATAGAGCAGGTCATGTCAGCGCTCTGCGGCAATGAATTCCCGATGCCGTTCCTTGAGCTTCTCGCATGTGATGGCGGCTGTATCAACGGTCCTGCCGCAGATGATTCTGTTTCCATGGCCACAAGGAAGAAGGCAACCTCGGACCATACTATTGAACGTCTTGATGAGCCTTCCCTTTTCCAGGGTGACGAGGAATTCGCAGAGCTTCTCCTCGAGAAGGGCTATGGAATACTCCACAGTGCAGGGCCCAAGGCTGAGCCGAATGGAAAGGGGAAATACTCCGAGGATGATATCAGAAGGGCTCTTGTCGATCTTGGAAAGCTCACGAAAGCCGATGAGCTCAACTGCGGTGGCTGCGGTTATAACACCTGCCGTGATATGGCTGTCGCTTATCTTGATGGCATGGCCGAGATTGAGATGTGCGTCACGAAGATGCGCAAGGAGGCGGAAAGCAAAGTCGATGTCCTCCTGAGGACAATCCCTACAGGTGTTGTCATCGTTGATCCGGATCTGCAGATTGCGGACTGCAATATTCATTTCCTGGAGATTTTCGGGGATATGGAAGACAGCTTCCTTGATCAGAGCGTGCTTCAGATGATCAAAGGCCTTCCTCTTGAGAGATTCGTGCCGTTTGCTGACAAGTTCCGTGATCAGTTCTATCTATCGCGCCCGGGACAGTACAGAGTCCACTTCAAGGATAAATATCTTCGCGTGACATTCTTCCTTGTTGAATCCAAGAGGCTGCTTGGCGCGATGTTCGAGGATATCACAAACCCGACCATCAGGCGTGAGACTGTCGTCAAGAAAGCCGAGGATGTCATCCAGAAGTCCCTTGAGACGGTTCAGCAGATAGCTTCGCTTCTGGGAGAGAATGCTGCGGAGACGGAAATCATGCTCAATTCCCTCATAGATGCTTTCAGCGTGCATGGTACGGGGGAAGGCGAGAGTGATTTCCGGCAGGATGAGAATGGAGATCTGTCATGAATAATATCTTCATCGATGTGGACTATGCACAGATCTATAAGCATGGGCAGAAGATAGGAGGTGATGTCTTCCTCCTTTCCCGCAACCCTGAGAACAATCAGATTGTAGCAACGCTCTCCGATGGTCTTGGCAGCGGGGTTAAAGCCAATGTCCTTGCGTCGCTTACGGCGCACATGGCTCACAGGCTTTCCTTCTCCCCGATAGATCTCAGCCACTCGGCGAAGATCATCATGGATACGCTTCCAGTCTGCAAGGAAAGGAAGATAAGCTATTCCACGTTCACGATTGCGGATATCCGTTACAAGGAAGGGATGGAGGACATCGAGGTGAATCTTGTTGAGTATGATAATCCCTCATCCCTCCGTTTTTCCGGTCCCGAGCCGGTGTCATGGGAGAGAAGCCGTACGGAGCTGCAGCGGGAAGGTGCTTTCAAGAAGGAAATCATCGGCCATTCCGTTTTCAAGCTGGGCTTCGGAGATCGGCTTGTGATGTTCTCAGATGGCGTCACACAGTCCGGTCTCGGCAAGAGCCTGCCACTTGGCTGGAGACTTGACGGAGTGCGGAAATTCATTTCTGAAGAGATACGCAAGGACGAGGATATCTCATCGAGGGATCTCTCTCGAGCTATCGTGCAGAAAGCCTGTTCGCTTGACGGACTTGCAGCTAAAGATGATATTACGTGCGTAGTGGTGTATATAAGGAAGCCCCGGCGTCTCATGATTGTCACAGGGCCTCCATTCACGAAGGAAGCCGATGAGATACTCGGACAGAAGATCCGCGATTTCGATGGCAAGAAAATCGTGTCGGGCGGAACGACAGCGCAGATTGTGTCCCGCCTTTTCGGTAAGAAGCTTACGCTGGATCTCTCTTCCTGGTCAAAGGATGTGCCTCCAGCCTCGAGGATGGAGGGAATCGATCTGGTGACTGAGGGGATGCTGACGCTGTCAAAGGTCGCGACGATCCTCGAGAAGAAGATCAACCCTGTCGATTTGCCTAATGATCCGGCAAAGAAGTTCGTGGAGATGCTTCTCGACAGCGATCAGGTGCATTTCATTGTCGGAACCAAGATCAATGAGGCGCATCAGGATCCGAATATCCCGGTGGAAATCGGCATCAGGAGAACCATAATCGGGCGATTGAGAAAAGCGCTTGAGGAAATATATCTGAAGGAAACTTCACAGGAATATCTATAGGAGGATATCACAAATGAAGAAGTCAAAGGTGAAAGTCAGAATCTGTCTTGGAACCGCCTGTTTCGTACAGGGAGGAGCAGACCTCCTGCTGTACAATGATTTCGTCGATCCGGCAATCCTTGCTGAGTGCGAGATCGAGGGATGCTCATGCCTTGATGAATGCAAGGTCGGCAATGGCAGCGCACCATATGTATCAATCAATGATAAAGTATACAGCGGAGTGAATCAGGATATGTTCTGTAAGCTTCTTGCGGAGGCTGTGAAGAATGCTTGAGCTGAATAATCAGTATACTCTTATGAAGAGGAAGATCGACACTGAAGTGCTCAAATGCTTCTTTGACGATACCCTCGTTGAGCAGGCTGATAGGCTCCCACTTGAGATCATACCTAAGACTCGCACGCCTTTCCGCTGCTGTATCTACAAGGAAAGAGCGATGGTGCGTTACCGCATCATGGCACTCGCTGGCATCAATATCGAGCGCGATGACGATGAGGAGAAGCCGCTTTCTGAATACATGCAGGAAGTGTTGGATGAGGATAAGCCACCTCTACCGCTTCTTACGACAATCATCACGGGATGCTCTGGATGCCCTAAATCGCAGTACAGGATCAGTGATGGATGCCGTGGTTGTTTCGCGCGTCCATGTATGTCGAACTGTCCGAAGGATGCAATCATATTCATCAATGGACAGGCACATATCCAGGAAGACAGGTGCATCAGATGCGGCAAGTGCATGGAGGTATGTCCTTTCCACGCTGTCGTGCATATCCCCGTCCCCTGCGAGGAAGCATGCCCCGTTGATGCTGTAACGAAGAACGAGCAGGGTTTTGTCGAGATCGAGCATGACAAGTGCATCGGCTGTGGCAAATGCGTACGCTCATGCCCCTTCGGAGCTATTGTCGAACGCTCGGGCCTTTTCCCTGTGCTCAAGATGATCAAGAAGGGCGAGAAAGTCGTTGCCATGGTTGCGCCTGCTATCGAGGGGCAGTTCCCGGGTACGCTTGAGCAGCTCAAGGCAGCTATCAGGAAGGCGGGCTTCTATGATGTCGTGGAAGTTGCTGAAGGTGCTGAGATCACAGCATGCAATGAGGCTGAGGAGCTTCATGAGAAGATCGTGGAAGGAAAGGGTTTCATGACAACCTCCTGCTGCGCTGCATATATGGAGCTTATCTATAAGCACATCCCGTATCTTAAGGACAGGCATTCGACATCTCTTTCCCCGATGGGATATACGGTGAATATCATCAAGGAGAAGTATCCTGATGCCAAGATGGTCTTTGTCGGCCCTTGTCTAGCAAAGAAAGCAGAGGTTGCAAGAAGGTATAAGGATATCAGCGGTGTCATCACATTCGCAGAGCTTGCATCTGTTTTTGTTGCCAAGGGCATCGATGTCAGGGAAATGGAAGCCGAGAGCCTTGGAGATACCGAGTCTTTCCAGGATTGCCGTGAGTTCGCAGTCACACAGGGCGTTGCCAACTGCGTGATGCGCCGTTTCGAGAAAGATGGTGTCAACGCGCGTGTTCTCCCGATCAATGGACTGGACAAGAAGACTGTCCGTTTGATGAAGACATGGGAAAAGAGAGCGCCTGAGGCGGATCTCGTCGAGGTCATGGTCTGTGAAGGCGGTTGCCTTGCAGGACCTGGTACAATCGTAAAGCCGGCACTTGCCGTCAAGCTCAGGAATGCTGCAAAGACAGCAAAGCCTGCAGCAAAATAAGATTTCCGTCCGGCCTTAGGGCCGGATGTTTTTTCAGGAGTAGAGGGTGAGGATTCCTTTTGATCAGCTCTGTCATATTCTCTGTGGCATTCTTGAGAAGCGTGGAATGGACAGTGAGGAAGCAGCTCTTTCTGCGCGTCTTTTCGTATCATCATCGGCCGATGGAGTCCACACTCATGGGCTTAACAGATTCCCCGTGTACGTCTCGCTGATAGACAGAGGTTATATCGATGTGAAAGCCAGTCCTGTGTGTGAGAGCCGTATCGGAGTGATTGAACGATGGAATGGCCGTAAGGGGCCGGGCAACACGAATGCGTGGAAGGCAATGGGCCGTGCGATCGAGCTTTCCCATGAAAACGGGATAGGTGTAGTCTCGCTTCGTAACACCAATCATTGGATGAGGGCCGGCAGCTATGGACTTGAAGCAGTTGACGCCGGCTGTATCGGTATTCTCTGGACAAATGCCATGCCAAACATGCCTGCCTGGGGAGCCTCGGACGCGCGTATTGGCAATAATCCCATGGTACTTGCTGTTCCTTATAAAGACACGCCCGTACTTGTTGATGTGGCGATGTCCATGTTCAGTTATGGCAAACTTGAGAAATACAGGCTTGAAGGCAGACAGTGCCCTGTGGATGGCGGTTTTGATGAACAAGGCCTCCTCACAAGGGATCCTGGAGCAATAGAGAAAACACGGCAGGTTCTTCCGATGGGATTCTGGAAAGGTTCAAGCATGGCTATTGCACTCGATCTCATCGTCGCCCTTGTCTCTGGCGGAAAGACGACCAAGGAAATCGGGGAACTCGATTGCGAGACAGAGGTGTCTCAGATCTTCATGGCAATCGATCTCTCTCTTTTCCCCGACAAGTATGGCATGGAACACCGCATAGGGGAGACTCTTTCGTTCATTGACAGTTCAATTCCCCGTGAGGATGGCGCGTGTGTACATTATCCGGGGGAAGGGATGATGAGAAAACGAAGGGAAAGCGAGCGCCTTGGTGTCTATGTCGATGATTCTGTCTGGGAGAAGGTGCAGAAGCTCTAAGCAGATGCTTTCTTGCAGACAGTGGTGAATGGGCAGCCTTTGCATTCCGGCCTCTTCCTGCAGTGGGCCTTACCATGCTCAAGGATAAGCCAGTGGAAGTGTCCATATGTCTCAGCTTCATGGGGAAGGGTCTCCGTGAGAAATGCTCTCCGCTCCCCATCATTCCCGGCTTCTATTCCCATCCGCTCAAGGAAGCGTCTTGTATATGCATCTAGGATGAATGATGGTCTGCGGAGCGCATAGACAAGAATGACATCCGCAGTCTCCTCCCCGATGCCTTTGATTCCCAGAATCTCGTTCCTGATGTCTTCCGTGCTGAGGTTTCCACTCTCATTGATGATCTTGAGATACCATGCCGTAACTGACTTGATTGTCCGGGCCTTTGCCTTGAAGAAGCCGCAGGGACGGATCAGATTCTCGAGTTCCCCTGTCTCCATGGACAAGATGACCTCAGCTTTCATCCTGCTGCCGATAGCCTTCGAAGTCGCTTCCACATTGCTCCAGGCCGTGTTCTGCACAAGCACGGCTTCGAAAATGACTGTGTATGGATCATCGGACCACCAGCGTGGTGTTCCATAACTCCTCAGAAGCTGATCGTAGATTCCTGCTGCAGTCATCATCTCTTCTCCGGCTGGCATGAAGGACAGAAGACGGAGCTTCTGCCGCCTATGACTGTCTTTTTGAGCGGGGTACCGCAGCGTGGACAGGGGCTTTCGCCATGGCCATATACCTCGATATATGGCGTATTGCGGTAATCCTGTCCTTTTGTCCTCAGATAATCCTCAGCAGATATGCTGTTTTTCTCAATGAAGAATTCCATGCAGGCGGGAATGACAGCTGCAAGTCTCTTCCACTCGGATTCCGTGATGGAAGAAGAGGAACGCGCTGGGTTGATAAATGATCGGAAGAGAATCTCATCCGAGTATATATTTCCGATTCCTGCTATCAGATGCTGATTCATCAGGCATTCTTTGATCGCTGTGCGCCTTTTCCCCATGACAGAGATGAGATACTGGTAGGATATGAAGCCCTCGCATGGTTCAGGTCCCAGCTCTCTGATGCCGCTGTATTCATCCTCTTCATTGTTTCCTATCAGCCATAAACGGCCGAAGCGGCGCATGTCAGAGAACCTCAGTTCCGTATTGTTGTCCAGATGAAGTATCACATGCGTGTGCTTCTCTTTCGGATATCCTGAAGGCGTGATAAGAAGGCATCCAGTCATGCGCAGGTGGATGATGAGAGAGGAGCCGTCATCCAGCCCCGCGATGAGGAATTTGCCCCTGCGGCCGAGGGAGATGAAGCTGCGGTTCATGATAAGGGATGGAAAATCCTCTGCGGATGGGTGGGCGATGACAGAAGGGTGGAAGACTTCGGCTGATGTGATGCGCCGGCCGGAAAGTCCTGGTTCCAGCACTCTCCTGACAGTCTCGACTTCCGGAAGCTCAGGCATGACGGATTCCTCCTTTCCTGATTATTTCATGATAGAAGTAATTCACAACTGCAGGCGGTGCATCGAATGGCCGTGATATGCTGTCAGAATTGGTGATGTAATCAAGTCCCGCTGAAGCAGCATATTCCGACAGCTCCCTGTCGAGCGATTCCCAGTAGCTTCTATCGCCATGATTATAAATCTCCTCATAGAGTGGGAGAAGATCGGGGTGCTTTTCCCTGATATACTGCATGATGTCACTCTGGAACCCGCCGCGGAGATTGAGGTTCTCCAGCCAGATGAGATTGCAGTCATCCTTGGCTTTCTCCATGATTTCCTCCGCCTTCGTGATGCCGGGGAATATGGGTGATATGAAGCATGTCGTGCGGATGCCGTTTCTATGGAAAATCCTCATTGCCTCCAGGCGTCTTTCGATAGATACCGCATTGTCCATATCACGGCGGAAATCTTCATCCAGTGTGTTGACTGACCATGAAACCCTTGCTTCCGGGAATGTGCTGATGATATCAAGATCTCGCAGCACCAGGTCTGATTTCGTTGCGATGCTGATGCGGGCACCGCTTCCCTGCAGGGCCTCAAGCAATGCCCTTGTGCGGCCATATCTTTCCTCTTCAGGATTGTATGGATCAGTTACGGAGCCGATGAATATCTCCTTACCTCTGTACCGTTCCGGATCTTTGATCTCCGGCCAGTATTTCACATCCAGGAAAGAGCCCCATGGTTCGGTATGCCCTGAGAAGCGTTTCATGAAACATGCGTAGCAGTATCGGCAGCCATGTGTACAGCCTGTGTAAGGGTTTGCGGCGTAATCACCGACGGGAAGCGTTGTCCGCGATATGATGGTCTTCACTTCTGTTGCTCTGATAACGGCGCTCATGCTGCCATTATACCAGTTTCTGCTGTCTTGATTATCCGCATTGCTTTGCGGTATGCTCTTGGTAACGGCAATGACGGAGACGAGTAACATCGGATGCCGCCTCTGAGAGGGTGTCCGCTTCGGCGGGTGAGAGACACCTGGGGCTACGGTGCGAAAACCACTCCTGAGCTGCATGGAGGAAAGGACCCGAGTATTCCATGCCGTTCCCTGCGTCAATGGATAATGAGCGTCCCCGTAAGGGGGAAGCAAGGTGGAACCGCGGAGCCTTTGCAGCTTCGTCCTTGCATGTTGCGAGGATGAGACTGGAAAGGCTTTTTCCTTATAAGGAGAGGATGATGTCAGACAATGAAAAGCTATCAATGATCCGGCATTCGATGGCCCATGTTATGGCTCAGGCAGTGCTTGAGCTCTTCCCTGGGACAAAGATCGCAATCGGACCTGCTATCGAGAATGGCTTCTACTATGACTTCGATCTTCCAAGACCGCTGACGGATGCGGATCTGGAGACCATCAGTGCGAAGATGAAGGAAATCATCGCATCCGGTGTGCCTTTCGAGAGAAAGGAAGTCTCGAGAGCAGAGGCAAAGGAAATTTTCAGGGATCAGCCGTATAAGCTTGAGCTTATCGATGCAATTCCTGAAGGCGATACGCTTTCGCTTTATACACAGGGATCCTTCACTGATCTCTGCCGTGGTCCGCATGTTGAGAGCACAAAGCAGCTTCACGCTGATGCTTTCAAGCTTCTGAGCATTGCAGGCGCATACTGGCGCGGCAATGAGAAGAACCCGATGCTCACCCGCATCTACGGTACGGCATGGTCGAATCCCAAGGAACTCCGCGTTTATATGGACTATCTTGCAGATATTGAGAAGCGAGATCACAGGAAGCTCGGCAAGGAGCTTGATCTCTTCTCACTGCATGAAGAAGCCGGCCCCGGCCTTGTTTACTGGCATCCGAGGGGAGCCCGGATCAGACAGGCTATAGAGGATTTCTGGAGGGCTGAGCACTATAAGAACGGTTATGAGCTTGTCTATACCCCACATGTGGGCCGCAGCTGGCTCTGGGAGACCTCAGGTCATCTTGGGTTCTACAAGGAATCGATGTATCCGCCGATGGAGATGGACAAGTCCGATTACTATGTGAAGCCGATGAACTGCCCGTTCCACATCATGATTTACAAGAATACGAAGCACAGCTATCGTGAGTTCCCGTTCCGCTGGGCGGAGCTTGGAACCGTGTACAGATATGAGAAGGCAGGAGCCCTCCATGGCCTGATGAGGGTCCGTGGATTCACTCAGGATGATGCGCATCTTTTCGTGACACCGGATCAGATGGACGAGGAGATCATCGAAGTGCTTCGCTTCTCGATGTTCATGCTGCATTCCTTCGGTTTCCAGGATATTCATGCGTATATCTCCACCCGTCCGGAGCATTCGGTAGGGGATCCGGAGAAATGGGAAGCTGCAACGGCAGCTCTGAAGAAAGCTGTCGAGAAGGAAGGCCTTAAGTATGATATCGATGAGGGTGGCGGAGCTTTCTATGGCCCGAAGATCGACCTCAAGGTCAAGGATGCGATCGGACGTGAATGGCAGCTCTCGACCGTGCAGTTCGATTTCAACCTTCCTGAGCGCTTTGATCTCACATTTGTCGACAAGGATGGTACGGAGAAGAGGCCATATATGATCCATCGTGCCCTTCTCGGTTCGCTTGAGAGATTCTTCGGTGTGCTCATCGAACATTACGCAGGAGCCTTCCCGCCATGGCTTTCACCAGATCAGATTGCGATCATACCTGTCGGTGAGAATGCATATGACTACTGTAAGGCCCTGGAGAAGAGGCTTAAAGGTGAAGGCTTCAGGGGCGTGACCGATCTCTCGTCAGACAGGATGAATGCGAAGATCCGCAATGCCCAGAAGATGAAGACTCCTTATATGCTCATCATCGGAGAGAAGGAGATGGCTGAGGATCTTGTGTCTGTCCGTTACCGCGGTGGCAAGCAGGTCGGAGGTGTGAAGACCGCTGATTTCATCGCGGAAGTCCATAAGGCCATCGACAGCAAGGAGCAGATCTGATTATGAGGGAGAGCCCTGTGGCGAAACTCAGGAGGCTGGATGGGGAGATTGTGCTGCTTTCCCATATTCAGGGCCTGCTTGAGTGGGACCTTGAGACTGGCATGCCATGCATGGCAGAAGAAGAGAGGGGCCGGGAGCTCTCCCTTGTTTCGCGTCTTATCCATGAACGCGTGACTTCCGCAGAGATGGCGGAGACAATCGAGTCCTCTGCCTCTGTGGTGGAAAACCCAGAGGATGCCGCTATCCTCCGCATCAGAAAGAAGGCATTGGAGAAGGAATCTCTTGTTCCCGCGGATCTTGTGGAGGAGCTCTCGGCGGAGAAAGGACTCGCTCATGGAGCATGGGTGAAGGCCCGCGAGGATAATGACTGGAATCTATTCCGCCCTGTGCTGGAGAGACTGGTCTCGCTCTCTGTCCAGAGAGTCCGTGCAATAGACAGCAGTGCCTCACCTTATGATTCAATGCTCTCTGATTACGAAGAGGGCATGTCCGTTGCTGTGCTCGATCCTGTCTTTTCCCTGGTGGAGGATGGCGTGCATCGCATCATGGGGGAGATTTCCGGCCACGACGTGGATGATTCATTCCTTTTCAGGGCTTACG
Organism: uncultured Spirochaetales bacterium; assembly: GCA_949295505.1. Classification (GTDB taxonomy): domain Bacteria; phylum Spirochaetota; class Spirochaetia; order Sphaerochaetales; family Sphaerochaetaceae; genus Ornithospirochaeta. The sequence goes on from CASFLH010000067.1 coordinate 43,867, forward strand.
ACAAGGCTGGGATGAAGGATTTCTGCAATCATGTCATTACGGCAATGGGCTTTGACTGGACACGTGGCAAGACAGGCATATCACAGCATCCTTTCACGAATACAGTCGGCTATGATGATGTCAGAATCACGAACCGATTCACTGATGCTGGTATTTTCGATCCCATCGGTTCCGCCATTCACGAGACTGGCCATGCGCTTTATGCGCAGCATGCCTCTCTTTCTGCAGCTCTCCGCGGCACATCAGCCGGAAGGGGAGCATCCACAGGTGTCCATGAGTCACAGTCCCGTTTCTGGGAGAACATAATCGGTCGCAGCAGGGCTTTCTGGCATGGTATGTATCCTGTCCTTCGCAAATATCTCACATGCCTGGACGATATTACCGAAGAGTCATTCGTCAAAGCCATCAACCGTTCTCACCCAAGCGCTATAAGAGTCAATGCGGATGAGCTCACCTACACGCTGCATATCATAATCAGGTATGAGGTGGAGAAGGCGATGATCTCCGGCTCTGTCTCATTCTCTGATCTACCGGCTTACTGGAATGAGCTTTCAGGGAATATCCTGCATTACACTCCTGCCAATGACGCGGAAGGAATACTGCAGGACTGCCACTGGGCGGGTGCTGATTTCGGTTATTTTCCTTCCTATGCAGTCGGCAACATCTACGCCTCGCAGTTTTTTGAGGCAATGCAGAAAGATCTTGGGGCAGATAATATAGATGCCTCGCTCGCGGCGGGGGAATACAGCCTCATCACTGACTGGCAGAATCGGAATATCTGGGCGCATGGCGCGGTGTATGAACCTGCTATACTGGTAAGGAATGTGACCGGTCGGGCAATTGATGCTGGCTCATATATCAGATACCTTGAGAATAGATTCAGGGATCTCTATCTCTGAGTGGAGGGTTTATGAACGTACCTAACAGACTAACTGTGCTCAGGCTCATCATGGTGCCTGTCTTCTTCATATCATATCTTATCTCCCTCCTGCAGTTTGAATCGGCACATGTTGTCTCTGCAGTGATGATGTTCATCTGCTACGCAGTCGCGGAGCTGTCTGATCTTCTGGATGGGAAGATTGCAAGGAAGTACAATCTTGTCACAGATCTCGGGAAAGTCATGGATCCGTTTGCGGACACGCTCTCGCATCTGACATTCTTTGTCTGTTTCATGTCCCGCGGTATCATGCCTATCTGGGCGTTCATCATCATCATGTGGCGGGAATTCTCCATACTTTTCATGCGTATGCTCATGATGAGGGAAGGAAAGGCGATGCCTGCAAATATCTGGGGAAAGAGCAAGACTGTCCTATATGCCATTGCGTCTATTTTCTCGATAGTGTATATAGTCGCTTCTGCTTTCGTGGCCCCAGGTGGATGGAATGCGGTATATGAGACGCTTCTTTACGTTCTTTTCGCGCTTTCTGCTGTGGCTTCGCTCCTGAGCTTCGTGACCTATCTTGCCTCTGTGCTCAGGTCAGGTGCTCTCAGCGGTATGACAAGATGAGCGAGACGGTAAAAGGCCTGCCGTTCCAGGGCTTCTCTGAAGCGGAAAGGAATGCTGTCGAGATCGTCATTACCGATGTTGACGACACGATCACTAGGAATGGCAAGCTTTATCCTAATGCCTTGCAGGCGCTCTGGAAGCTGAAGAGGATGGGCAAGATGATTGTCCTTCTTACCGGAGGCTCTGCAGGCTGGGCGGATGTGTACATCAGGCAGTGGCCAGTTGATGCAGTAATTGCTGAAGGAGGGGCATTGATTCTTGCCCACAGCAAGGGAGGTGGGATTGTCTACAAATTCAACCCCATGATCGATCCCATGTTCCAGAAGAAAAAAGAAAACCTGATGAAGCTGACTGCAGGGTTGCAGCTTTCAAGCGATCAATTCGCGCGCATGTATGATATCGCGTATGATAAAAAGCACCTGAGTGCAGAGGAGGCGAAGACTCTTAAGGGCATGGTGCAGGCTGCAGGTGGCCACTGGAGCGAGAGCTCCATCCATATCAATGTCAGTTTCGGCAATTTCAGTAAGCGATCTGCGCTTCTTTTCTTCATGGATGCGCTTTTCGATATCAAGGCGGCAAGGATAATGGAGCATGGCATATATCTTGGGGACAGCCTCAATGATGAGGATCTCTTCAGTTTCATGCCGCTTTCTGTCGGGATGCATAGTGTGGAGGATAACCGCAGTGCATTCTCGTTTCTGCCTTCATATATAACTTCCGGATATGGTGGAGATGGCTTTTCCGAGGTAGTTCGCAGCCTTGCGGCTCCTAATTCCTGAGAAAACAAGCAAATAAAAATTTTTGAAAAATTTGTTTGGTTTTTTGTTGACAAATCAAGCGTGATTGATGTACTTTATTCAGGCACGCCAATGAGGCGTACGAAGATTTTTAAGAGTTATATCAGCGAAGGGAAGAGAAGAGAGAATAGAAGCTTGTAGGCTTCTGTCAATTCAAAACGAACTACGAGGCAGAGAAGGAAAGCCGAGTTCGTAGCGAGCGACGGAGAGAACTGAAGAAGATAATACCGCTGGCCTTGAGTCAGCGGGAACAATGACGGAGAGTTCGATCCTGGCTCAGAACGAACGCTGGCGGCGCGTCTTAAGCATGCAAGTCGAGCGAATCCCGCTTCGGCGGGGGAAGCGGCGGACGGGTGAGTAACACGTGGATGATCTGCCCCCTGGACGGGAATAGCAC